>JAFUOX010000040.1 GCA_017481725.1 Kiritimatiellia bacterium
GACTGGAAGTCGCTTCTCCATACTCTTCCACCACATGCATTAGCTCCGAGTCTTTGCCTTCTTGGCGGTCGAACACACTAGCGCTTGGAAGTTGCCTTATTGCTCATGAAAGACAGAGCAATAACCAAGGCAACGACAAGCGGTAGTGTTATCTTCTCGTGCACCACGCAAGCTCTGCGACCTCTGCGACCTCCGCATCTCTGCGTCCCTTTGGCGTCACGTGCATCACGCTCCGCGTCTCTGCGTCCCTTTGGCAACACGTCAGCATTACACAACCATTTAGTTATGTAATTTTTTTGAATAACGAAAATCTATTGACATTAAGTGAGAGTATATGATAAATTATCGGCACTTTTTGATGCAATGGGGCTATAGCTCAGTTGGTAGAGCGCTTGAATGGCATTCAAGAGGTCAGGAGTTCGAAACTCCTTAGCTCCACCAAGCTCCATCTTCATTTTTTGGGGGATTAGCTCAGTTGGTTAGAGCACTTGCTTGACATGCAAGGGGTCACTGGTTCGAGTCCAGTATCTCCCACCATACTCTCCGACAAGGTTTGTATGAAAGGGGAAATATAGGCATAATGCGGCACAGCATTATGTCTTTTTTTTATTTAATGATATTGTTTCTCTCAAAGATTTCTCAAAGAGACAAAATAAACTTTATTTCATTTGAAAAGGTATGATAGAATATTATCAAATCTCAGAAAGATTATTCCATTTTAAAAACATAAAAATCAATTGGAGACAATATGAAAAAAACAGCAGCTACTAAAGCTAAAAAATGCACTACCAAGCCAACAGCATCAAATCAATATGATTGGTTTACAGAGGCTCGTTTTGGTATGTTTATTCATTGGGGACTATATGCTATCCCAGCAAATAACGAATGGATACGAAACCATAAAGAAATATCCAACGAAGATTACCAGAAATATTTTGATAATTTCAATCCTGATATGCTTGATGCCAAGGAGTGGGCACGCATGGCTAAAGAAGCTGGCATGAAATACTTTGTTATCACAACAAAACACCATGAAGGCTTCTGTTTGTGGGATTCAAAACATACAGACTACAAGGCAACAAATACCCCTGCTAAACGCGATTTGTTAAAAGAAATTGTTGACGCATTTAGAGCAGAAGGAATCAAGATTGGATTCTACTATTCTCTTTTAGATTGGCATCACCCAGAGTTTCCTATCGATCCAATTCATCCACTAAGAAATCATCCTGATGCTCTTGAAATGAATAAGACTCGTGATGTTCGCAAATATGCAAAATATATGCGCAATCAAGTCACCGAACTCCTAACAAACTATGGAAAAATTGACATTATGTGGTTTGACTTCTCTTATCCAAAAGATATGTATAGAGGTATGCCAGGCAAGGGAAGAAATGATTGGGAGAGCGAGAAGATTGTTGCACTTGTTAAAAAGCTCTCTCCAGAGACAATTATCAACAACCGCCTTGATTTACCAGAATACAAGAGCATAGTAACTCCGGAGCAATTTCAGCCAGAATTTCCTCCAAGAAATGCAGATGGCACAATTGCTGTTTGGGAAGGTTGTCAAACCTTCTCTGGATCATGGGGCTATGCACGTGATGAGGAAACATGGAAGAGCGAGAAGCAGTGCATTGAGATGCTTATTAAGCACGTTGCACGTGGTGGCAATCTAATTATGAATGTCGGACCTACAGCACGTGGTTATTTTGATTATCGTGCAGTCGAGCGTCTGAATGACTTTGCAAGATGGATGAAGTACCACAGCCGTTCAATTTATGGATGCACAATGGCTCCTGAGGAATTTGTTGAGCCAAATGGTGCCCGTTACACATGGAATCCAAAAACTAAGCGCCTATATGTACACATTACAGATTGGCCATTAGCTCGTCTACATCTATCTGGATTAGCAGGCAAGATTTCCATCGCTCAATTCTTGCATGATGGCTCTGAAATTAACTTTATTGAAAATGCTAAGAAAGCATGGAACAACGAGGATTTACCTGAGGGTACAGTTACACTTCGACTACCGATAAAACACCCTAATGTTGCAATCCCTGTTGTAGAATTGGTATTGAAATAAATTATTTTCAACAACAACATACAAACAAAGCAACCAACGAAAAAACGTTGGTTGCTTTATTTCTATACAAATTATTTATTTACACTTGTAAGACAAAAATAGAAAGGGAAATATTGATCCTTTAAGCCTTTACAAATAAGCCACTCTTCCACTCGCCTATTTGAATATTCTGCTTTTCAACAAAACCCTCTGCTTGATATGCTGCTTTAACTTCCTCATATTGATTTTCAAGAATACCTGAAAGGATTAATGCATGGCCACATTCTGCAGATACATCC
>JAFUOX010000041.1 GCA_017481725.1 Kiritimatiellia bacterium
CATAATATATATGAGGGGCGTAATGTGTCAAATAAAAAAGACACATTACGGTGGTAAATTAAAGCAATTGTTTTATGAAAGGAATTTATGAGTTACGAAACTACAAAAAGAGCAATGGATGAAGTGACACAATATGCAATGCGCGATTTGGAAAATCCACTTTGTAAAGTGATAGTTGCAACAATGCCAGAAATAACTGAACAATTTTGTTTGAATCCACAAATTGTTTTGAGAAATTTTAATATGATTTTAGATGCAGCTTCAACTGTTCAGAAAATGCCACAAGAACAACAGTTAGCGGCAAAAAAAATTATTTCTAATGCTATTGTGTTTTTTGTATATCAATTACAATGTAATCTAGAAATTGCAAAGAATGAGTGTAGAAAAACCAATACGGAAATCGTAAAGAAATTTATATCTGGTGCAATAGATATAGCTAAAGAAAGTGTTGAAGCATATTGTTTTCTAAAGGGGGGTAGCGATATCATAGATGTTTTAAAAGGAATAAAATCACGAGATATACTTGATGAGTTAGATGCTCAACAACAGAATGAAATTAAAGGATTTTTTAGTAGATTATTTAGCGGAATAAAGGATGCAATTACGAATTTGTTTGACGTAATTGAAAATTATTATAAGATTGAAAGTCTAGAATCTAATTTTAAAGAGAGTATCGTTGCAATTATTGAAAAACTAGATCGTCATTATATTCATATTGGTCAATCTACACTAATAGGTGAGATGATAATAGATTATTCTCAGTATATTAAAAAAAATGAAATGGAAATCGTTAATTCGTTAGATGAAAACGAAGCGTTTGAAAATTCAGCTTCATGTCTTGTTTGTTTTTGTTTCTTTAATGGGTGGCTATTTATTTTAATTTCGTTAATTTCAGGCTTGATATCATGGCTTTTATTTAAATATGATTTTAATACAGGAGGTTGGATATTTGCCCTACCTGGAATTTTTATTGTAATTGTATCTAGTTGTAGTTTATTGTTTTCGATATATAGTCGCATAAAAATAAAACGCAGAAAAAGAGAATTAAGTGATATAATTCAAACAGAATTCAAAGAAAGAAGAAATATTGCCAATAGATATCTTGGCCTTAAATAATTTCATTATTATAAATAAAATTGTAACCTCATACTACACACATAAATTATGTGTGTAGTGTAAGGTTCTTGTTGTTTATGAAACAAGGATGTATTGTTTTTGTAATTATTATTGGAATAATAATATTATATAACCTATTGTTTGGTGCTTAATTATTTTTCATAAATTATTAAATCTGAAAACGGCAGTTGAATTTTAATGTTCTACTGCCGTTTTTATGATAATTGCATTTATAAAAATATGAAAATCGAATGGCCAGCTCGTATGCAATCACCTCTATGTAAGAGCTTGCTCTCTTGGATTTTTATGTCATTCACATAAGTGCCATTTCTCGATTCAAGATCCTCTATAATAGGAACACCATCTTCATTTACAACAATTTTAAAGTGGGATTTTGAAAGCCACTTGTCATCCGTTGAAATGTCTAAATCGTTTAATGATTTTGCTCTTCCTACTTGACATTGCTGATTGAAGGAAAACTCCTTTATAGTTTCCTCGTTCTTTGTTATATGACACAAAGCATAATGCCCAACCTCTTCTTCAATAATTTCCTTTGAGAGTTTTTTTTCGTTTACAAGCCTTGCTGTTTCTGCTAGTACATTAGATTTTAATTCTTCTGCTTCTACTAGCATTGTTACAGCAGCACCCTTTAAAATTTTATCTATGCTATTGATCTTCATTTTTAGAGTCCTCCTTTAGCATTGTCTCTAGCAAATCTAAAAGATTATTGTTTTTTGCCATAATAATTTCTTGTCGTTGATAAATTGCATCTAATATTCTTTTTTTTATTTGATAGATGTTGTTTGTCGTTTTACCATATTGCTCTGCTAGCTCTTCAACAGTCGCTTGCTCAGAAACAAGCTTAAGAAAAATCGTCTTAGTTTCCTCTGAAAATTTGCCAGAAGAAAAAACACGCTCCATAATAAGTTTAAATAAGGCTTCAACAACTTCTTGGTTCTCTTTTTCAAAGGATGCTGCTTTATAATAATCAACCGCATCTAACTGTTTTTCTACAGCGTCATTATCAACATGCTTACGATACTTTTCTGTTGCTTGCTCGTTGAATTTCATGGCCCTGTTAAAAACAGTTTTATAAAGATATGATTTGAAATGTCCCTTAGTTTTGTCATATTCAAACGTTGGAAAATTTTTAACTAATACAATAAAAACCTCCTGTACAATGTCATCAAAATAATCCTCATTGATAATAAAATTATTTTTAGCATTTATATTTCTTAGAATATATTTGAAATAAGGAGTATAAATACGTACAAACTCCTGCCATCTCAATGAGTCAGGATTATTTTTCAAATCTCTTAACAAGGAGGTTGAAGTTTCTAGTTCCGATGGTTTGTTTTGAAAATTATTTTCCTTCATATACTATTATTCCTTATTAAATATAAAAATCTTATGGATAAATTTAATTTTTAGAAAGATAATCTTTTCATATGAAAAGAATTAATTTTTTTCTTCAATGTAGTTCTCTGGTATTCTAATATTAGGGAATGCTGTTTTTCTAAGAATAGGAGTTCCCTTAATTTCAAATGGATAATTTAAATTTTTTAAATCCTCAGGAGTAGCTTCCTTTATTGTTAAATTAGTAGGTAGAGGATTTTCTCTCCCCATAAAAATACTAGCTCCATGTATTCTATTGTCATCACCAAATCTCTCTCCATATAAATATAATGTTGCTGACTCACCATTGCAAATAATTTTAGACCTAAAACTCAACACTTCGTAAAGCTGGTATTTATATGCATTTATTAGGCCGCCATTTTCAGTGATTTCTACTGTGCAATTTTCTAATGTGCCATGGAGATTTTCAAAGGACAAATATCTAAATATTTCTACAAAAGGTATCTCCTTTTGGTCGTACTCATTTAAAATTTTTGTACGTAATTTTTCTGGTGTAATCTCATTCCTTATGTGTTCTTCTATTTGAGACATAGGAATGCTTGTTAGATGAATTGTAAGAGTTCCTCCATCAAAAATTATTGTATCATAATACGCATCTAAATATTCAACATTATCACATAGATAATTTTTGTCCTTTGTGATATGTAATACATTTGTTCCCTCAGGAAGCCTATCCGTTTTAGAAAGAATTTCATTGTAATATTCAATTTCTTCATCATAGAACTGAATCGTATTTTCAATAATTTCATCAATCTTTTTATCTAATTTATCTTCCTCCTGCATAGGTGTGTATATATATTCTACACCCAATCCAACAAGCAAAAATAAGGGTAATAAAATCAAGCAATATTTAAATCTCTTTATGCTTCCTTTTATCTTTTGCCAAAACGTCCTTTTATTTATCTTTTTCTCTATTTGAGAGATAATAGAATAAATCTGTTTTGAATCTATGAGTCTTTTACTTGGATTCTTTTCTAATAGACCATTAAATAGCTTATTCCAAAGTAATGTTGTCTTTTTTGATAACGAGCTTTCAATAGGAAGAGATTTAGATATTGTTGAAGGGAATCCTCCTGTAAGTGTCTTATATAGTAATAAGCCAAAACTATAATAATCTGTCGCAGGAGTAAGCTCAATATTTCCATCAATTTGCTCTGGAGAAGCATATGTCGGAGTTCCTGGATGTAGCCCCGGCTCAGTAGTGTTTGGCCGCGTGAACATATACCCCTTTTCAACCTTGGCTATACCAAAATCGGTTAGATAAATATTTCCATCTTTATCGAAAAGTAAATTATCAGGCTTTATATCTCTATGCAATATTTGTGGCTTGTTATTATGAATTGTTTCCAAAACGGAAACAATTGCACGTGCTATTTTACAAACAGTTTCTTCAGATAATGTTTTATTACCACATAAAATCTTTTCTAAAGAAAGATTTGTTAATTGAATTTCTCTTGTTGCTTCTAAATTACTATGTATAGGAAGTCCACATTTAAGTAAGGAGCACACATTAGAAATTTCATCATTGGTTAATAGAATAGCATCTGTTACAAAATATGAGAGACCAAATTCTTCAATTTTTCCAAATCGTTTTGCTGACAAAATGTTTTTGTGCTTAATAGTAGCCATCAAACGTGCTTCTTGAAGAAAACGTGCCTGTAAGTTGGTTTCTCGCTCATCACTTCTACTAGAGTACAAAATCTTGATAGCAACATGACTTAATAGATTGATATCTAAGGCAAGGTATACACATCCCATGCCACCCATTCCTATAATGGAAAGTAATTTATATGTATTATCTATAATATAACCTAGCGGTAAAGGTATTGTTTTGTCTGTAGTGTCTACTAGTGTCGTATCCATAATTTCACCTGATTTACTTTTGAACCATATAATATGTTATTTTATGTAAAGAATAAAGTACAATATTCTAAATTAATTTATGTGATTAAGTTATTTACCCGTAAAGACTAGCTCTTTAAACTATTACACTAGCCAGTCGTTCTACCAAACTCTATAATTTAGATTGCTAATTGTTGATAAAGTTATTTGGTTTTTGATACAATAGAGAAAAATAGTTCGATAACAAATAGGAGAATTTTATGACAGAGAAAACAAAAGAGCTTAATAATTGGCTTGGCGAGAAGCTTTGCAAAAAGGTAGTTGCTGCCCTTAATAACAATCGCTTTAAGGCAGAATATTGCGCAAATGCAGAGGAAGCAAAGAAGCGTGCCCTTGAAATTGCTGCTGGAGCAACAACAGTTGGCTTTGGTGGCTCGCGCACAATTACAGATTTGGAAATCGCTGAGGCTTTGACTTCCAATGGAGCAACGATTCTTAATCATGGTAATCCAGAGCTTTCTCCAGAGGAGAAGATGGCTCTCATGAAGCAGCAGCAAACCTGCTCTGTTTTCTTCTCTAGTGCAAATGCAATTACACTAGACGGAGTTATTGTAAATATTGATGGAGTAGGTAACCGCGTTTCAGCAATGATTTTTGGCCCAGAAAAGGTAATTATTGTTGCGGGACGCAATAAGCTTGTCAATGGCGATATTTGTGATGCAATTAAGCGAGTAAAGGATTTTGCTTGTGCACCAAATACCTTCCGCCTTGGCAAAAAGACACCTTGTGCAGAAACTGGCATTTGTGTTAATTGTAATTCTCCAGAACGTATTTGCAATGTAACCACAATCCTTGAAAAGTGCCCTCGCCTGACAGACATTTATGTCCTAGTCGTTAACGAGGACATGGGCTTTTAATTTATCGAATCCTTTACCTTAAAAATATTGGAGAGGTGGGCATATTAAAATATCTTTACCTTAAAAAATATCGGAGAGGTGGGCATATTAAAATATCTTTACCTTAAAAAATATCGGAGAAGTGGGCTTTAGCCCACAAAAAAAACCATGCAAACATTTTCCACAATCAACATCCGTGATCCATTCATTCTCCCTCATAATGGAAAGTATTATCTTTATGGCACCCGTGCAGCAATATCATGGAATAAATTTGCTGCACCAGGGAATGGCTTTGATGTATATGTGAGTGAAGACCTCAACACTTGGAGTGATGCTCATGAGGTATTTACCCCTTCATCTAACTTTTGGGGTAAATATAATTTTTGGGCTCCTGAGGTGCATTTCTTCAATGGCAAATTCTATATGTTTGCTTCCTTTAAGGCAGAAGATAAGTGCCGCGGAACAGCCATCCTAGAAAGTGATTCTCCTTTAGGACCATTCGAACCACTTACAGATGGTGCTGTAACGCCTGCAGATTGGGAATGTCTAGACGGAACACTCTATGTAGAAAACGATGTTCCTTATATTGTTTTTTGTCATGAATGGCTACAAATAGGTGCTGGAACAGTTTGTGCACAGGAGCTTAGCAAGGATCTTCGAAATTCAGTAGGAGAGCCTTGGGTGCTTTGGTCTGCCGATACTCCTTCTTGGCGATGCGATATGAATGGGAAAGGTGCTTTTGTAACTGACGGTCCATTCCTTTTTAGGCGTAACAACACCCTTTGCTGCATTTGGTCAAGCTTCTCAAAGAATGAATATGTTGAAGCAATCGCATTTTCTGATAATGGCAGTATTTCCGGCAAATGGATAATAGGAGAAAAGCTTCTTCTTGATTCTAATGGTGGTCATGGAATGCTGTTTGATACATTTGAAGGAGAGCAAATGTTTATTTGTCATTCTCCAAATAAAACTCCAGAAGAGCGACCAAAGCTAATACCAGCCAAGCAGTTATTTGATAAAATTTAGCTATTAATATTTGATGAATATTTATTTTCATATTCCGTATTGCAAATCTAAATGTAAATATTGTGCATTTTACTCTGAGACACTGCCACCACCGGCAGAGTATGTTGAGTATATGCTTCAGGAAATGAAAGAAATTTTATCTAAAACAGTTGAGCCAGTAAGCACGGTTTATATTGGAGGGGGTACGCCTTCGGCGTTATCCCCTCAACAATTGCGGCAGCTTGTTTCTACAATTGTGGCGGAGTGTGTTCCTGAAGAATTTTCGATAGAGGTAAATCCCGCAGATATCACACAAGAGTTATTAGAAGCATTGCAAGGGGTCACACGCATTAGCATTGGAGCTCAAAGCTTTGATGATGAAATTTTGCAATTTCTTGGTCGCCGCCACACAAAGGCTGATATTTGTCATGCGGTTGAGCTTGTTAAAACAGCTGGCTTTAGCAATTTTGGGCTAGATTTGATTGCTGCAATTCCTAGTATGACGCAAGAATGCTGGGAAAAAACATTGGATGCAGCTGTGGAATTGTCTCCACGCCATATATCTATATATAATTTGTCAATAGAAGAGGGGACGCCTTTTTTTAGGAGTGGTCTTATGCCAATTTCAGATGATGAGGCCATGGAGCAGCTTGCATTGGCTCAATCGCGTCTAAATGTGGCAGGGTATGGGCGCTACGAAATATCTAATTATGCCCAATCAGGTTATGAGTGCAAGCACAATCTTGCTGTGTGGCACGGAGAGGATTATTTTGGAATTGGTGCTGGTGCTCATTCTAGAGTTGGGCAGAGCCGTATTCATAATTTAGACAATTGGCACAATTGGCTTGCTGCTAAGCAGGCAGGCACCACTATTCCTCAAAATGTTGAGTATTTGACAGAAGAGGAAGATTCTCGTGAACGAACATTTACGCAATGGCGCCTTTTAAATGAGGGTGTAACCTTTATCTCTAATGCACCAGAAAAACAAGCTTTATTAAAAACTCTTCTAGAACAAGATATAATTCACGAGCTAAAACCGCACACCTACGCCTTAACCATGCGTGGTACAGAAATCGCAGATTCTATTATCTCTGCATTTATGTAGCTCATCTTTTTTTACCTAAATACTAAATTTGGCAAAATACCAATGCGATGCACAAGCATTAGCCATAATCACATGCCTCACAGCACTAATTTGCCATGCTCAATATATTTATTTTTTTTAATGGTCTTTATATAAAATGAGCCTCATTTGTAAATTTAAAATAAAATAAATAAATTATTGCAAATAAATAAGTTACAACAAATATATTGTTTTGATATAAAAGATTTTGCTTGCATAGGAATTTTTTTTGTGTTAATTATTGTATCTAATTTTTTGAGCTGATTATTAACATGGAGAGTAACTGTGACAGAGAGAGATGCGTATATTGCACTAAATATGGTTAAGGGTGTGGGTGTTGTTACTTTGCGTAATGCAGTAAAAATTTTTGGTTCAGCACTAAAGGTTTTTAATTGCAATACAGAAGAATTAGCCCAGGTTCGGGGAGTAGGTACTACCCGGGCAGAAATGATTTTGGAGGATTTAAGAAGAGTAGATTGGAAAAAAGAAAAGGAGCTTGCTGAAAGTAGGTCGATTAAGCTTATAACTATTATAGATGAAGAATATCCAGAGCTACTGAAGAAAATCAGTTATCCTCCTATAGTATTATATGTAAGAGGAAATGTAGAGGCACTTAAGGCCGCTGCAGTTGGAATAGTGGGAACTAGAAATCCTTCTCTATATGGTAGAGCTATGGCAAAAAAATTTGCTTATGGACTTGCACAACGGGGCGTATGTGTTATATCTGGTCTTGCGATGGGAATAGATACTGAGGCTCATATGGCAACTCTTTTAGGAAAGGGGCAAACGGTCGCTGTTGTTGGTTGTGCTTTGGATTGTTTATATCCTAAAGAAAATAAAGAGCTTGCCCAAAATATTATTAACTCCGGAGGTGCCGTGATTTCTGAATATCCATTTGGAGTTTTTGGTAACCGTCAAACTTTTCCTATGAGAAATCGAATAATTTCAGGCTTGTCACATGGTGTTCTTGTGGTGGAGGCAGCAATTAATAGTGGATCATTAATTACCGCTGAGCGAGCAATGGAACAAAACCGTCCTGTTATGGCGATACCTGGCAGATTAGATAGTGAGCTATCAGTTGGAACTAATCGCTTAATTTCAGAGGGAGCCCGCTTAGTTGAAACTGTTGACGATATTATTGAAGAAATGAACAATATGAATGCTTTAGCATTAGAATATCCAACAATCAACTTAGCTGATGAATATAAAAAAGAAAATCCCAATCTATTTAATGAATTTGAGAAACAAAAAACGCCAAAAAAAGAAAAACCAAAACCAAAGCTTGATGAAATAGAACAAAAATTATTAGAAGCACTTGGTTCTGAGGAAATGACAGTTGATGCACTAATTGCAATCACAAATATTCCTCCTGTGCAAATTGGCGGTCGTTTAATATCTCTTGAAATGAAAGGGCTTATAAATAGGTATCCTGGAAATGTATTAAAAGCAAAACAAATAGCAATTTAAAATAAATTTTTGTAAAAACACATAGAATAAGGAATATAAACATGAAACTAATTATAGTAGAGTCTCCAGCAAAAGCAAAAACCATTGGTAAAATAATGGGAAAAGATTTTAATGTAATGGCATCAAAGGGTCATATCCGCGATCTCCCAAAAGACACCCTAGCAATTGATGTTAATAACAACTATAAACCACGCTACGAAATTTCTCAAGATCGTGAGGCAATAATTAATAGCCTTGTTTCTGCTGCAAAGAAGAGCGATGAAATATTCCTCGCACCCGATCCTGACCGCGAGGGAGAAGCAATTGCTTGGCACTTAAAGGAAGTGCTTTCTGAAAAGCTAGAAAATAAAAAGATTCCTTTTCGTCGCGTTCAATATAATGAGATTACACCAAGTGCAGTTCGTAAAGCATTTGCTGCTCCAGGTGAAATTAATATGCCACGCGTTGATGCTCAGCAGGCACGCCGCTTGCTAGATCGTATTGTGGGTTATAAAATTAGTCCATTCCTTGGAAAAAGTCTTGGCTCAAGCAATTTAAGTGCGGGCCGTGTGCAAACAGTGGCTCTTCGCCTAGTTTGCGAGCGTGATGCAGAAATTGCAGCCTTTATTCCAACTCCATATTGGATCTTTTCTGGAATGTTCAGTAAGCTTGTTGAGCCAAAGCAGCCTTTCAAGGCAACTCTCAAAAGCATCAATGGCAAAAAAGCAGATATTAAGGATGAAGCTCTTCAACAGCAAATCCAAGCTGTCTTAGATACATGTAAATATAAGCTAGCAGATTTAAAGACAACTACAGAGAAAAAATCTACAAAACCTCCATTTAAAACAAGTACTCTTCAGCAAGCTGCTTCAAATGCTTTTGGTTTTTCTCCAAGTGCAACAATGCAGATTGCTCAAAAGCTATATGAGGGTGTAGAACTTAAGGACGAAGGAACTGTCGGTCTTATCACATACATGCGTACGGACTCTGTTGCTGTATCTAATGATGCTCGAGATGCTGCCCACCGTTATATTACTCAGAATTTTGGTGAGCAATATTTTAATGGTAAGAATTTTACTAATGCAAAGAATGCTCAAGCAGCTCATGAATGTATTCGCCCAACAGATCCAATGCGCACCCCAGAGCATGTTAAGGGTGTTCTAAGCGACCGTGACTTTAAACTTTATTCTTTAATTTGGTCTCGCTTTATTGCTAGCCAAATGGCAGATGTTGTATATGAGCAGCTAACAGCTTTTATTGATACAGAGTCATCTTCTCCAGATGTATATACTTTTATTGCATCAGCTCGTAAGCTAATCTTTGATGGCTTTACAAAACTAATCAAAGAAAAACCACGTAAGCAGGAAAATGAAAATGAAGATGGAGAGGAGGAGTTTTTAGATGGCCTACCTCCATTAGAGATAGGTGAGTATCTTCAGCCAGTTGGTGCAGCTCCAAAGAGTGAGCGCAAAGAGAATAAGCCACCATACAGATTTAATGAAGCTTCACTAATCCAAGAGCTGGAGCGTAATGGTATTGGCCGTCCATCAACCTATGCAACAATTATTAAAACACTTAATGATCGCCGCTATGTTGAAAAAGAGGGTAAGGCAATGCATGCAACCGAGCTTGGTGTTGATGTAAATAATGTTCTTATCAAATATTTTCCAGAGCTATTTAACGTTAAGTTTACTGCTTCTATGGAAGAGGAGCTTGATAAAATTGAAGAGAGCCAAGCAGAATGGACTTCAATGATTGATACCTTCTTTAAGAAGTTGGAGGAATGGCTCTCACAAGCTCGTGGTGCCGTAAAGCCAGAGGTGGTTCAAGCAGTACTTGAGCTTATGGCTAATATTGAAAATTGGGCAAAACCAATTCGCACAGGCCGTCACTCCTTTAGTGAACAGCGTTTCTTGAAGGATATTAAAGCTTGCCTTGAGCCAACAGATTCAGATCAAAAACGCTCTCGCTCCGTGACAGAGCGTCAATTTAAAACTCTAATTGATATTGCATATCGTTATAAGAATGAAATACCAGGATTAGAAGCAAAATTAGCTGAGATAGGTGTTGAATATAAGCCAGAGGAACCAGCTGCACCAGATGAGAAGGTTCTAAAGCTATTTCAAGTAATGGATAAGGCAGGCATCCCAGATGAGAAGGATCAAGCATTTGTAAATTCATTGAAAAATTGGGTTACAGGTGGTAGAGCACTTACTGCAAAACAACAATATCGCCTACAAATCATTTTTAATGGAATGCATAATAAGGTTACAGATTTTTCTCCAGAGCTATGTTCAACCCTAGGTATTGAATATAAGCCAGTTGAAAAGGTTGACACAAGTAAAATTGAAGATTTGTTAACTGCATTATCTAAGGTTGCAAATTGGCGCCAGCCTTCAAAGCGTGGTAAGCGTTTGTTTAATGATTATGATTTCTATACATCTGTTCAGCAGCAGTTCTCAAATAATAAGGTTCTTTCTGATCGCCAGCTTTCCTGCTTGGATCGCTTGGTTGTAACCTATAAAGACCAGATTGAGAATTTTGCTGAATTAGCAAAGAAATATGATTTAAAGGAGGATGCACCAAAGCATCGCTATACATCAAAGACAAAGTCTGATTCCTCAGCAGATAAGGATAATGTTTCTTTGTCTTCTTCAATCGATTAAAAAAAATTGTGTTATTTGAGGTGTATTAATGAAATACAAATATGTAACAAGGGGATTATTTATTGTATTTGCCTTTGTCTTAATTAAGGCAATATTTGCAGATGAGCCAGAAATACCTCAGCTCCTTCCTTCTATCGAAGCAAATCCTTCTATTCAATTAGATGAGAAATCGATAGATGAAGTTGCTCCTTTATATGAGGAAAAAGTAATTAGCAAGGAAGAGGCAACCGTTGGTGGAGATGATTATGTTTCTGCCAATGAACCTAAAGCCCAAAAGGATGTTGCAGAATCTCAAGCTCAGGTATTTGTCTCTGGTGCTAAAAATGTTTATTCAATGATGCCAGGCATTCATTTCCTTCATAAGCCTATGAATTATGATCTTGGTGTTATTGCATGGACAAATTATATTAAGGTTCTTGATTTTCAGAGAATCTTTTTTATCAAAGAAGATATTGATGAATTTGAAAAATCAAAAAACATTCAAATCTCTCTATTAAAGGATGGTGATTTCTCTTACGCAATTAATGTGTTGGAGGTTTATCGTAAGCGAGTTTCTGAATACAAAGCTTTTGCTGAAAATTATTTCAAAGATAAGTCAGCAGAGGAATATTTGGCCTCAATAAATAACTTTTCCACAAACGAAGAGTTTTTATGGAAGCGTAAAAATGCCCTATGGCCAGAAAATAAAGAAGCTCAAGAAAAGGTCTGGGAAAACCGCTTAAAAAATCAATATCTTGCAGCAATAATTAATGAGGCAATTGATAGAGAGAAAAAAGCAGCAAAGCAAAGCTCAGATGTAGCTGCTTCTCAAACAAATGAATTCTCAACAGCAATTACTGATATTGTTACACAAGAATTTCATAAAAAAACAGTTGATAACATTTTGAAAAGAGTTTGCCGCCTTTATGATGTAATGCAGGATTTGGACATTGATACTTATAAATCTTATTTTATAAATTCTTTTACAGAAGCTTATGATCCACATTCATCATATCTTTCTCCTGAAAAGAAAGAAGATTTTGATATTGATATGGGTTTATCTCTACAGGGTATCGGTGCAACTCTTACAATTGATGATGGAATGCCAAAGATTGTGGATATTATTCCTGGAAGTCCTGCGGATAGAGATATTTCTGAGACACATCTAATTCCTGGCGATAAAATTATTGCTGTTGCTCAAGGAGATGAGGAATTTGTTGATGTAACCCATTGGCCTCTTAATAAGGCAGTTCGATTAATTCGAGGACCAAAGGATAGTGTTGTCCGTTTAAAGGTTATTCCTTCTACAGATGCTACTGGCACAACAACAAAAATTGTAACCCTTGTGCGCGATGAAATTAAGCTTGAAGAGCAGGCTGTTTCTTATTTATCAAAGGAAGTTATAGATGCATCTGGAAAGACACGTAAGCTTGGTTACATACATCTTCCTTCCTTCTATTCTAATGCAGCATCGATATCTGATGAGAATATGGATGATTTTCGTTCTGCTACATTAGATATGGAGAAAGCAATTTCCGAATTAAAAAATGATAGTGTTGAGGGCATTGTTCTTGATCTTAGAGGCAATGGTGGCGGTTCATTGCCAGAAGCAATTTCTATTGCTGGTTTATTTATTAAGCGCGGTCCTGTTGTTTTAGTAAAGGAGCGTTATAGAGTCCACAAGCTGCGTGATGAGCATGCAGGGGTTGCTTATAGTGGTCCTCTTGTGGTTCTTATTGATAAGCTTAGTGCATCAGCATCTGAAATTGTTGCTGGTACACTCCAGGATTATGGTCGTGCAATTATTATTGGTGATAGACAGACCCACGGCAAAGGAACAGTTCAAACTATCATGCCTTTAGGTGTTGATGTTGATAATTCTTTGGGTGCATTAAAGGTGACGACTGCTTCTTTTTATCGTATCAATGGTTCATCAACACAAATTAAGGGTGTTGCTTCTGACATTGTTTTATCATCTGTATTTGATTACATTTCTGATTTAGGTGAGGATAATCTTCCAAATGCAATTCCTCATACTACGGTTCGCGGTGCATCTTATTCTTTGGTGGCAAATCTTGAAGATACAATTGCTGCTGTAAAGAAGCTTTCAGATGCTCGCCTTGCGAAAAATGAGAAATGGTCAAAGCATCTTGCAATGCTAGAGTGTGTTAATATGATAAACACAAATGAGTATGCTTCTTTAAATTATGAGGTTCGTCTTCAAGAGGAGCGCCAAAATCGCAAAGCAACTGACGATACAATAGAGGACGATTCTAACGAAGCTTTATTTATTTCTTCAAGCAATTCTTCTAATAGTGAAGAAAGTGAGGATGTAGATGAAACCGTGAAAAAAGCTTTGGAGGAGGCTGCAAAGACTCCAGAACAACGCAAAAAGGAGCGTGAGGAGCAGAAGCAGAAGAGAAGAGAGAAAGATGTTGTTTTAAATGAATCTTATAATATTATGATAGATATTATTGATTCAGGTCTTCCAACAGGAGCACTTCCTGAAAAAACATCACCAGATTTAGATTTTATTTTAGATTTCTTCTCTCCAGCAAAATAATACAGAAGGGCGTCCGCTTATGGGCGCCTTTTTGTTTTAATAAAGGACCAGTATTTCCCAGTAGTGTAATATGCAAAAGCAAATGCAAAAATACCGGTTTTAAAAGTTAAATTTGTCTAACTTTATGCTTGATTTCCATGTGTAGAAATGATAATGTTATACGCGTCTAACAAATAAAAGGATGATTCACTAAAATGAAAATTTCAGAAATGAAGCTAGGTGATGTCGCTGAAATCGCTGGTTACAATGATGGTAATGCCACATATAGAGCTAAAATACTAGCTCTTGGACTCATTACTGGCACAAAAATTAAATTGATAAATGTCGCTCCACTCGGTGATCCAGTGGAATTTGCTGTTCGCGGATATCATTTGTCCCTTCGTCGTGAAGAAGCAGATATTTTACAAATTAAAAAAATATAGCACATAAGGTCACTTTCTATGAACGAAAAGCAAATAACTATCGGTTTGGTGGGTAATCCCAATAGTGGGAAAACAACAATTTTTAATGGGCTTACTGGTGCTCGCCAGCATGTTGGTAATTGGCCCGGCGTAACAGTCGAAAAAAAAGATGGAAGCTTTTTGTTAGATAAAGAAACAATCGTTAAGGTTGTTGATACCCCTGGAATATATTCTCTTTTAGCAACAAGCGAGGATGAAAAAGCTACTCTTGGCTTCGTTCTCTCGCGAGAAGCTGATGTTATTATCAATGTTGTTGATGCAACTTGTATCGAGCGTAGCTTATATCTGACTCTTTTACTTCGCGAGTTAAATATCCCAACAGCTATTGCTGTATCTATGATGGATGTGGCTCATAAGCGAGAAATTCAGCTTGATTTAAATAAAATCTCAGAGCGACTAGGTGTGCCAATTGTAACTGTTAATGGCTCCAAAAGGTCTGATATCAACAACCTTAAAAAGTTAGTCGTAGAGCTTGCAACTACAAAGCCAATATGTAAGGTAGAGCCAAAGCTCCCTGCACAAATGGAGGCAGTAGTGCAAGAGCTTGCTGGCAAGCTATCAAAGACTGCAGAGGAATTGAAAATTCCTGCCCGCACGGTTGCCACAAAGCTACTAGAAAATGGTCCTCATATTGAAACAGTAGCAAAGGCATGTGGTGAGTATGATGAAAAAGTAATTCGTTCTGCTCAAAATGAAATAGAAAAGAGTTTGGGTAAGCCAGCCGATGTAGTGCTAGCAGAGGCTCGATACAAAACAATTGATAGCGTATGCGTGAATGCTATTGTTCTTCCAAAGGAGAAGCCTCATTTTACAGAGAAAATTGATAAAATTGCTCTAAATCGTTTCTTTGGCATTCCTGTGTTCCTATTCATTATGTATATAGTATTTTGGTTAACTCAGGTTGTTGGTGGTGCATTTATTGATTTCTTTGATATTGCCGCCGGGACTATTTTTGTTGATGGCTTTGGGTGCTTGCTAGAATCTATTGGTACTCCAGCTTGGCTTAAGGTTATTCTTGCTGATGGCGTCGGTGCTGGCTTACAGACGGTTGCAACTTTTATCCCACCAATTTTCTTTATGTTTATGTGCTTAGCAATACTTGAAGATTCTGGGTATATGGCACGTGCTGCATTTGTGATGGACCGATTGCTCCGCTGGCTTGGATTACCAGGAAAATCCTTCGTGCCAATGCTTGTGGGTTTTGGTTGCACAGTTCCTGCAATTATGAGCACACGAACACTTGAAAGCAAGCGCGACCGCTTCCTAACAATATTCATGACGCCATTTATGTCCTGCGGAGCGAAGCTGCCAGTGTGGGTTGTGTTTGGTGCCGCATTTTTCAGTGAAAATCCTGGTCTTATGGTGTTCTACATCTATTTGGCAGGTATTTTGTTGGGAATATTTACTGGATTAATAATGAAATGCACTTTGTTTAAGGGTGAGCCATCACGCTTTATTATGGAGCTCCCAGCATATCATTTCCCTTATCCACGTCAAATATTTATTCGCACTTGGGAGCGTTTGAAGATATTTGTTACACGTGCAGGCCAAGTAATTGTCCCTATGATTTTGATTTTAGGGTTATTAAATTCTATTGGCAAGGATGGCTCTTTTGGCAATGAGGATTCAACAAACTCAATTCTTTCTGAGGTTGGAAAGACAATTACGCCAATCTTTGAGCCAATGGGAGTGGAAAAGGAAAATTGGCCAGCAACAGTATCAATCTTTACTGGGTTATTTGCTAAAGAGGCTGTAATTGGTACAATGACATCGCTTTATTCTCAGAACTCAGGTTCTCCAGCAGTGCTTGATGAAAATATTGCTGGTGATGCCCTCGCTACTATTAATGAGACTTCTTGTGCAGATACTGTAGAGGAGGAGTGCTTTAGCTTTTGGGGTGGCTTAGGTGAAGCCTTTGCTACAATTCCAGAAAATCTTGGCGGCGTAGTCGCAAGTATTCTTGATCCTCTTGGTATGGGAGATATTTCCTCTGATGAAGAGGCTGTTGCAGAGACCTATGAATCAGATGTATCAGTATTTGTAAATCTCCGAAAAGGATTCAGTCAAGGTAAGCATCAAGCTTTTGCATATTTGCTTTTCATTTTACTATATGTACCGTGCATCGCTGCAACTGGTGCGGCATATCGTGAGCTTGGCCGCTTCTATGCATCTATATTTGTTGGATATCTAACAGTGCTTGGCTGGTGTGTGGCAACATTGTATTATCAATTAATTATTGCACAGCAGCTACTATGGATTATTATTCCAATATTGCTGCTAGTGGCAATGTATACATCATTTTGGTTTATTGGTAAAAAGAAAAAAGTCGGAATGATGTAGTAAAAAAAAAGGCTGTCGCAAAACACATGGTTTTGCAACAGCCCCTTTTCTTCATACTCTTCCTGCACGCTTGCGTGATGCACGTGACGCCAAAGGGACGCAGAGACGCAAAGGTCGCAGAGGTCGCAGAGCCGTGACGCCATAAAATACACTAGCGGAATGAGCTTTGCCTTGACTATTGCTACTCTTTCGAAGCAATTTGGCAAACCTCATCCTCTAGTGTCCTCGCCCAGAAGAATATTAAGATACGGAGGCAATGCATTATAATAAATGAAGAATGAGGAATGAAGAATGAGGAATGAAGAATGAGGAATGAAGAATTCAGGTAGAGTTGAGTGGTTTTTCTCCATTCTCGCGTCTAATCTCGTCCGCTGCGTCCTCCGCGTCGCAGCGTCCCTTATTCGCACTTTTGAAGCGTGCTAGTGCACGCAAATGGGCTGAAGCCCCTTTCTCCGATATTTTCCAAAATCCCTCCGTGTCTCCGTTCCACCGAAAAACCACACTATGTGTGCTCCGCGTTTTTGAAATGCGCTATTGCACAATGCGCGTTAAAGCACGCCGCTCCGATATTTTTGCATCCCATTCGTGCCTCCGTTCTCTAGAAGAACACACGTAGTGTGCTCCGCGTTAAGCGCCGCAGCTAGAGCATTAGCGCTTTAATCACATTAAAGTTGACATAGTTGTCTACAAAATTGTAGAATTGAAATGTTTTTAATAACATTGTTTTGGAGACTCTTATGAAAAAATATTTACTTTTGTTGATGCTAGTATTTGCGTGTTTTGTAGTTACATCATGTTGTGATAATGTCTCTGATTCTTTGAAAACAGGAAAGTTAGACACAAACCTTATTGAAGGGAAAGAGTACACAGAAAATATTGATGGTGTTAAATGGAAATATACTCGTCGAGACAATGGTGTTGAAATATTAAGAGCAGAAGTATCAGGAGATGTTAAAATTCCATCAGAATTAGGTGGATTACCTATTACATCAATTGGTGACAGCGCGTTTTCGTGGTGTGGTAGTTTAACCAGCATAGAAATTCCATCAAGTGTAACGTCTATCGGTAACGGTGCGTTTTCTGAATGTGAGAGTTTAACCAGCATAGAAATTCCATCAAGTGTTACATCAATTGGCGATTATGCGTTTGGGGGTTGTGGCAGTTTAACCAGCATAGAAATTCCATCAAGTGTAACGTCTATCGGTAACGGTGCGTTTCGGGGGTGTGATAGTTTAACCAGCATTGAAATTCCATCAAGTGTAAGGTCAATTGGCGACGGTGCGTTTGATGGGTGTCACATTTTAACCAGCATAGAAATTCCATCAAGCGTAACGACAATAGGCGACTGGGCGTTTTCTGAATGTGAGAGTTTAACCAGCATAGAAATTCCATCAAGTGTGACGTCAATTGGTAACTGGGCGTTTTCTGGTTGTGATGACTCTATTTATGATACAACAACAAAACCCGGCTTTAAATTGGTTGACGGATGGGTTGTTGATTGTGATAGTGATTATCCTATGCCTTTGAATTTAAAGGGTATTCGTGGCATTGCAAATCTTGCGCTCTCGGAATTACCCAATATTATTGTTTCTGATGATGATTCAAAATATGCATCTCAAGATGGAGTTTTATATTCTAAAGATATGAAGAAATTAATCTGCTGTCCTCGCTCTAAAACATCTTGTCGTATTCCATCTAGCGTAACCACAATTGGCGACAGTGCGTTTTGGTGGTGTAGCAGTTTAACCAGCATTAAAATCCCCTCAAGTGTAACTACAATTGGCGACAGTGCGTTTTCTGGTTGTCGCAGTTTAACCAGCATAAAAATTCCATCAAGTGTGACGACAATTGGCGACAGTGCGTTTTGTTTTTGTTCTAATTTAACCAGCATAGAAATTCCATCAAGTGTAACGACAATTGGTAACAGTGCGTTTTATAATTGTGATAATTTAACCAGCATAGAAATTCCATCAAGTGTAACGACAATTGGCAATGGTGCGTTTTCTGGTTGTGAAAGTTTAACCAGCATCAAACTTCCAAGAAAATTTGTTGAAGACAGAGGAAGACTTGGTATTAACAGTAATGTGGAAATCATACCAATAGACTAGGTGACAAAACGATGGAGGAGCCCTGTCACTATCTTTCAGGACACCTCCATCAACCGAAAGTAGTGGCGCGCGCTTCTACGCGCTACCCTCAGTGCCATATTTTAGCCTTCCCCCCACAAACCTTAGCACCTCATCACCCCCCAACCCCCACATCCGTGCCCATCCGTGTTGAAAATCACACTCCGTGTGTCCGTGTTCTTAAAAATCACACACTGTGTGTCCGTGTATACAAAAGAGGGTGGCGGTTGCCACCCTCTTTCCATTATCTTGAAGCGATATAATTCTGAAGCATTAGCAACCAGTCGGTTTGGATGAAATCTATATTTTTATCAAGAATCCAACCCCAGCCCTTCTTTGGATCATCCTTTAGAGAAATATCATCAGTGTGATGAGCTGAAATTACGGCTCTTTCATCATAGATAATAGAATTTACCCAAACAAGTAGCTTGTCTTTGTGCATTTTTTTGATGTACTTGTCACTGATGCAATCATCCTCTTCTGAGTTGAAAAGAACCTCTGTTCCAATCACATTTACACCAGCATCAATAAGCTTCTTTGTTACTTTGTCCTTATGCCAAACTATTGTCATAAACATAAAGTCAGGAGCATATTTCATAACCTTATCAAGAGTTGGTTTGTCATCGCCAGTTTTAACAATTACTTGCTTTTCAACACCTGCCTTGCGAATCTCGTTTGCAATTCCTTCAATATCTGTCCAGAATTTATCAACATTGATATAAACCTTGCCTTTAAGAAGTTTCAACACCTCTTGAAGTGTTGGAACCTTATATGAGGTTGGTGTTGAATCTTGATTTAAGAGAAATAGCTTGCGTACCTCGCTTGCCTTCATTTCTGAAATTGGCTTGCTTTTTAAAAATACATGCTCCATGCCAGGGTGGAAAACAAAGAATTTTCCATCCTTTGACTTTGCTACATCAATTTCAATAACATCAGCCTTCTGCTGAAGAGCAATTTTGTATGCAGCAATAGAATTACAAGGAATGTTTGCTCCGCATACGCCTCTATGTGCAACAAGGAATGGGCGACCCAATTCCTGGCGGTTTTCATAGATTGTTTTATTGAAGTCCATGGGTGATTTTCTCCTTTTTATTATAGCTATAATTGTTAGTTATTTCGTAAATGATAGATTGCATTTTTCGCCAGCCTTTAGGGTGATTGTGATACAGCCATTGTGCTTAGCACTTGCTTTTGTGTCTATGTTACATTTTTTTAGGATTGGATATTTTATGCAGCGAATATCGAAGCTTGTATCTTGTTTGGCAAAGAGTGTTGCATTTGCTGTGGCATTGTCCCAAGAAATTTCCACATCTACCTGAGATTGTGTTGATATGCAAGAAATGGAGCCTGTATCTAGCTCTTCTGGAAGAGCTGGTAATAGCTCAATTTTTTCTCCATTAGAGAAAACAAGCATTTCATAGATTGCCGCAGTGAAGCCCATGTTGGCATCTATTTGGAATGGGGCCTTGCCTGCATGGAGCATTTTTAAGGTGACACCCATATTGCGCCAATCATTGTGATAAGTAAACAAATTTGGTCCAGTGCAGAAGCGAAGGAGCAAATCTAGGCAACGCTTTGTGCTTTCTCCATCCTTGAGTCGGGCATAGATGTTTGCCATATGGGAGAGAGACCAGCCAGTCTGAGATCTTAAGCCAATGACAAGGCGCTTATCAACAGCGACCTTAATTGCATCAAATAGTGCACCGCTTTCGCTATCAATTTCATAGCCAGGAAATAGAGGATAAATGTGCGATTGGTGGCGATGATGATAGTTGTCCTTAAAATCCTCATGTAGCCATTCCTTGATTGCTCCATCCTCGTTTATTTCATAATCAGGTATGGCGGAGAGCATTTTCTCCCATACACAAATTTTTTCAGCATCTGTTTGTAGAAGCTTTGCTGAGGAAATAAGATTTGTCAATAGCTCCTTGAGTAGAGCAAAATCCATAGTTGGATTTATAGCGATGCTAAGCTTACCTGCACCATCGAAAGAGCCGTTTGCTTGGTTCTCTGGAGAGTTAGATGGATATGATTTTAGCTTACCACGTTCATCATAAACATAAAAATCTTCATAAAATTCAGCACTTTCTCTCATGAAAGGGTAGGCACGAGTCTTAAGAAATTCTTTATCCTTGGTAAAGGAGTAGTATTCATAATACATTGCACTAACCCAAGCTGAACTACCTGTCCAATATAGCACATGGGATTGGAGATTTTTCTTTTTGCCGGTGTCATTATCCATAAACAAAGGAAGAAGAAGTCCCTTGCAACCATAGAGCTTTCTCGCATTTTCTCTAAAATCAGGCTTAAAGCTGTCGTATAGTTCAAAGAAAGGAAGAAGAGCCTCTGGCAAACCACCACGGCATGCCTGCCAGTAAGCCATTTGGATATTTTCATTATTAAAGTAGGTGCTACCCCATGCAGGAGAGTAGTCTCCATTCCACATACCCTGTAAATTTGCTGGATAATGGCATCCAATGGAGGAGGAAATAAGTAAGTAGCGCCCAAAATCCGCCATTTTTTCAATTAGTCTTGGATCTACATCGCCATCGTAGCTTTTTAGTAATAGCTCTTCTGTGGTTACATTTTCCTTATTTGATAGGGAAAGGCTTGTTCTATTAAATAAGGATGAGAAGGCTTTTTTGTGATTAGCCAGAATTTCATCAATATTTGAGCTAAATGTAAGAGCTTTATCTAGTTTTTCTGCTCCGACAGGTGTTTTTTCAGCAGCAATGGCAATGACAATATTTGTTGCATTTGAGATACTTATAAAGCTTTCGAGGCTAGCATTGCCACTCATATTGCCAGATTTTGCTCCATCGGCATTTATTGAGATGGTGCCGTCTGTATAGCAAAGCTTTGCCATGCCAGAATAGTGTAGCCCACCCATTGATTTGAATTCGGCATAAATAGAGTTACCAAAAAATTCTGTGGTAATTTCATTACTGCCGCCAGCATCTGGCAAATCGCATAGCTCATGCTTCTCTAATGCGAACTTGACATCAAAAGGAGTTTCGCCTTTAAGAGTAACAAATATAGCTTTTTCAGCTTGTGGGGCAAAGATTTCTCGAGTATATTGCTTTCCTCTTTCCTTATATAATATAGAGCAGACGCCATTTTCTAGGTCGAGCACTCTTTGATAGTCAGTAAATGCATCTTTATTTTCAAAGAGGAGATGTAGATCAAAAGCAGGGTAGAATTTTCCTCCGGAAGGGCGATAGCCTTTTTCCTTTAGTATATCAATATATAGAGAATCTGCCTTTTTATATTCTTTTTTGTCCATAAGCTCACGCACTTCATTAAGGGCATAAGCAATATCAGGTAGCTCCTTAGAATTATCGCACCAATTAAAGAGAGCCTCGTGGTTAATTAAAATTCGTTCATCATAGACGCAACCATAGACACAACCACCGAGTAGACCATTGCCTACGGGTGTAGCATCATTCCATCTTGTGGCAGGGTATTTATTGATTAGAAGCTTTTTCATAATAATTTTTTGTAAGAGTATTATCTATTTTTTCCTCGTAACAACAACATTGTAGCATAATTCAAAGAGTAAAACCAACAATAACATTATGATATTGTGCCTAAGTTTTGTTTAAATCTTATATTTGTTTATGGTTCCAGCGAGAACCCCGCTTTAAATAAATATTATTTGATTTGTTTCTAAAATTGGAGAATTTTGGGTTTAATTTGGGTATGAAAAAAAATTAAAAAAAATTTTTATTTTGAAATTAAATGCATTTTTTGCTTGTTTTTGCATAAAAATTGTAGTAATATACGCCCTTCAAAAGACAGTTACTAGGTAAATTTGTTGCTTATTACAATAAAAGTTAGCCCTTTTTTATGTGGTGGGAGACAAATTAAAACGGTAAAAAATCGTTCTTTTCAAAACAATAGGAGAAACACCGATGAAGGTGCGTAGTTCAGTAAAAAGAGTATGCGAGCGGTGCAAGATTGTCCGCCGCCGTGGTATTGTGCGCGTTGTTTGCACAAACCCACGTCACAAACAAAGGCAGGGCTAAGGAGTAAAACGTCATGCCGAGATTAATGGGTATAGATATTCCAGATAGAAAGCGAATTGAGTATTCACTTCGTTACATACACGGAATCGGGCCAACAAGATCAAAGATCGTTCTTGAGAAGGCTCAGATTGATCCTGCGAAGCAGGCAAATGAACTGACCGCGGATGAGATTCGTGCGATTATTTCAGCGATACAGGAATTAGGCTTCAATATTGAAGGTGACCTACGTCGCGAGGTATCACAGAACGTTCGCCGTTTGATCAGCATCGGAAGCTATCGCGGAACACGTCATCGCAGAGGTCTGCCAGTACGCGGCCAGCGCACAAAGACAAATGCTCGCACACGTAAGGGTGGCAAGCACACAGTAGGCGCAGTTCGTGACAAGGCAGCACGTAATGCAATGAAGGCAGGTAAATAACAGCTTTTAAAGGCCAATTATGTCTGAAGAAGTAGTAGAAAAAGTAGAAGAGACAAAAGCTCCAGAGACGGATGCAATGGCAATCGTTATGGGAGATGAGGGCGCAGCAGCAGCACCTGCAGCTGACGCAAAGAGCAAGAAGACCCGCACGAAGACAATTCCAGCAGGTATTGCTCATATTACAGCATCATTCAACAACACACAGTGCTGCATTAGCGATGCACGTGGCAACGTAATTTCATGGAGCTCATCTGGTAAGGCTGGCTTCAAGGGTTCACGTAAGTCAACAGCATTTGCTGGTACAATGGTAGCACAGGAGTGTGCACGTGTGGCAATCGCAAAGGGAATGCACGAGGTTGAGATTAGAGTTCAGGGTGCAGGTGCTGGCCGTGAGTCAGCAGTTCGCGCAATTGCAACATCTGGTATGACAATCTCTGTAATCAAGGATATCACACCAGTCCCACACAATGGTTGCCGTCAGCGTAAGAGAAGGAGAGTATAATATGGCTAGATATACAGGTCCTAAGTCCAAGATTGCTCGTCGCTTTGGTGAGCCAATTTATGGTCCAGATAAGGTTCTAGATCGTCGTAATTATCAGCCAGGTATGCATGGTCAGAAGCGTCGTGCAAAGCTAACCGAGTATGGTCAGCAGCTACGTGAGAAGCAGAAGGCAAAGTATATCTATGGTATGCTAGAGAAGCAGTTCCGTATTTTCTTTGAGCGCGCAAGAGCTAAGGAAGGTAACACAGGTGCATTGCTACTCCAGATGTGCGAATCTCGCTTGGACAATGTTGTATACCGCCTAGGTATCGCTCCAACTCGTCCTGCAGCACGTCAGCTTGTATCACACAAGCACATCGTTGTAGATGGTAAGGTAGTTAATGTTCCATCCTTTATTGTTCGCCCAGGTATGGTTGTAGCTGTACGTGAGAAGAATAAGGATATGGTAGCGATCGTAGATTCAATCAAGAATCCTCGCGTAGGAAAGTATGATTGGCTAGAGTGGGATGAAGCAAATATGGCTGGTACATTTACACGTGTTCCAGAGGTTGCAGAGATTCCTGAGAAGATCGACATGCAGACAATCGTTGAATTGTATTCACGTTAATTGTTTGTTTTATTAATAATCTCCGTTCGTCACTCACTATTATAATTGTGAAAATTATTGATGGTGGTGATTAGGAAAGGATGTCAAGGATGCCTATCAGACTTAACAGATTTGAAATGCCAAAGCGCGTTGAGAAGGATACAACAGAGCTAAAGCCAAATTTTGGTCGCTATGTTGCTGAGCCTTTTGAAATTGGTTATGCGCGTACAATTGGTAATGCACTACGTAGAGTGCTACTATCCTCAATCGAGGGTACAGCAATTTCTGCAGTGCGCATTCAGGGTGCAGAGCATGAGTTTTGTGCACTACCTGGTGTTATGGAAGATGTAACAAGCATTATTCTTGCTCTTAAGAAGGTGCTAGTTAAGTCTTACACTCGCAATCCTCCTTGCATTAGCATTAAGCGTAATGGTCCATGTGAAATCACAGCAGCTGATCTTGCAGTTGAGGGAAGTGTTGAGGTTCTAAACCCACATCACCACATTGCAACAGTTGGCGAGGGTGCAACCTTCGAGATGGATCTATTCCTATCTATCGGCCGTGGCTTCTGCCCAGCTGAGTGGGAGAGCATTGACAAGGATGGTAAGCGTGAGCAGCAGGTAATCGGTGTAATACCAATTGATAGAATTTATTCACCAGTTACTCGCGTTAACTTTGATGTTGAGAATACTCGCGTTGGTCAGCGTACTGACTACGAGCGTTTGATTCTTGAAGTAACTACAGATGGAAGAATTGATGCAGACGAGGCAATGGTTTCTGCAGCAGCAATCCTTCGCCGTCATCTAGATGTCTTTGTTGATTACAATAAGGATATTATTGAGGACGATGAGAGTGCTACAGCAGTAGTTGAGTCTGGCGATGATTTGGCAGTAAAGCTAAATATGAGCGTAAATGAGATTGAACTCAGCGTTCGTGCAGCAAACTGCTTAAACAATGCCAATATCACAACTGTTGGTCAGCTTGCTCAGAAGACAGAGGCAGATATGCTCAAGTATCGTAACTTTGGTCGTAAGTCACTTACTGAAATCAAAGAGAAGCTTGAGGAGATGGGCCTATGCTTGGGCTATAAGTTCGATCCAGCATTGCTTCAGAAGAAGGACTGATAGATTAAAGAGTCATGTGCTGGCTGTTGAACAGTTAGCTGTTAGGGCAGCCAGTTAATAATTTTTTTAAGACAGAAAGACAATTCCATGCGTCATAGAAAACAGAATACAAAGTTTGGCAGATCAAAGTCACACAGAGCTGCTCTTGTATCAATGCTAGTTGTTGCCCTAATCAAGGACAAGTCTATCAAGACAACTGTTCAGAAGGCAAAGGTAGCACGTCAGGCAGCTGAGAAGATGGTTACACTTGCTCGTAAGGGCACAGTGGCAGCACGCCGCCTTGCAGCAGCACGCTTACACGATGAAGGTGCAGTTGCTAAGCTATTCTCAGAAATCGTTCCAATGCAGGAGGGTCGCCCATGCGGCTTTACTCGCATTGTTAAGATCGGCCAGCGTTCAAGCGACGGTGCAGAGATGGCTGTTCTAGCTTGGGTTCAGGAAAAGTATGAGCCTAAAGCTCCAGCAGCAGAGCCAGCTGTAGAAGCTTAATTGTTCAATAATTAGAACAAAAATAATTATAAAACCGCGGGGGTGTTTGCTTCCGCGGTTTTTTTCTTTATGAATGTAGATAATTTTTGTTGATGTGTGCTTAACACACCTATCTATTAATATCTAAGTTGTATTGTTTCTTTTATACACACTAGTTTTAGTGTGTTTTTTAAACAAAAAACACTAAACCTAGTGTGGTTGAATTTAAAATTGCTATTCCAAAAAACTCAAAATTTTATCAAAAAAGCAAAATTATTCATTTTTATT
Source organism: Kiritimatiellia bacterium (assembly GCA_017481725.1). Taxonomy (GTDB): domain Bacteria; phylum Verrucomicrobiota; class Kiritimatiellia; order RFP12; family UBA3636; genus RGIG990. The sequence goes on from JAFUOX010000041.1 coordinate 26,391, forward strand.
CTAAAAATTGAGTTTTTTTAAATGAATTATTTTGACATCCCCCATACATATATACTATATTTAAAACTAAGTATTTAGGAGAAAAAAGGTTTAACCTAAATTACTGTTCTTTATCTAATAAATTACTTACAATTAAAGAGAAAAAAATGAAAATTAAATCACTATTATTAGCATTGTTGTTCGCTTTCGCAACAACAGCATTCGGTGCAACTATTCAATTATTATCAGAAGACTTTAGTGAAACCGAAGGAAAAGGTTCTGATATTAAAACTACTAATACAGGTACTACGCAAATAACTACTTCAGGTGCTTTAGAAACATATTTTCCATGGGCATCTACTGGTTCTAATGTTCGCACAGCTAATGGTGCAATAAGATTTGGTACAACTTCTGCAACAGGTACAGTTACAACTAAAAGTTTAGATTTTTCATCCGCTAAAACAATTGTTACAGCAGAAGTAAAAGGAACACAATCTGAATGTCCTGATGCTGTGGTCTTTGAGATTAATGGTGTGACAAAATCAGCAACATTCACTAGTTTAATGGGAATAGTTGAAGGAGAGGGTTATGAAACAGTCTCTGTTGAATTTTCAGCAGAGGAAATGGTTGAAGGTTCATATGGGCTAACAATTTATTCTGTATTTGAAACTTCTGGTGAACCAAGATTCTTTATGAATTCCCTTACTGTTACACAAGTAACGGCAGATGTTGACGCTGTTCAGCTTGCAGCACCAGCAGACCTTGCAGTAGAATTTACACATGAATCAGCAACTGCTTCTTGGACAGCAGTAGAAAATGCATCAGGATATTCAGTTGTTTTTGTTAATGGCGAAACTGAAACAGAATACGAAACAACAGAAACTTCTATCACTTTCGAAAATCTATCTGCAGAAACAGCTTATTCAGTTAAGGTTGCTGCAGTTGGTAATGATGTTTCCTACCTAACCTCAGAGTATTCAACTGCTTCATTCTCCACAGAAGCAGCTCCTGAAGGTGAGTGGAAGGTTCTATTCTATGAAGAATTTGCAGATACAGATAATGTTTCTTCTGAAACAGGTAGCACAAGCTTGAAGACGGATAATGCACCATGGGTTGATTGGAGCCTAGAAACACCAATTTATAAGGCTTATGCAAGTGGTGGTTCCGTTCGTTTAAGTTTGAAGGCTGATCCTGGTTATGCTATAACAACAAACCTTTCATTCCAGGCATTGTCAACTCGTATCACTGCAAGTGTAAAGGGTTATCCAGAAGCAGATGCAGTTGCAGAGAATTTGGTTGTTACAATTGGTGAAACACCTGTTGTAATTCCTCTAACAGATCTCACAACAACAACTTACACAACTTATACTTATGAGACATCCATAGCCGCTGGATATAAACCAGTAAAGATTTCCGTTTCAGGTGGAGATGATCTTCGTACATTAGTTGATTCCTTCAAGATTGAGCAATTCGCATCATCTACTCTAACCCAGCTTCCAGCACCAGCAGAAGTAACAGCAACAGTAGCATCATGCTACAGCGCAAATATTTCTTGGGCAGCAGTAACAGGTGCAGCTAGCTATTCTGTAACTATTCAGGCAGTTGATGCAGATGGTAATAATGTTGGTGATCCAATCGTAAAGCCAATCGGCAACACAGAAACAAGCTTGCTTGTTGAAGGTCTACAGGATGGCACAAGCTATAATGTATCAGTTGTAGCAATCGGCGATGGTGCAACAGGCCTTGATTCAGATGCAGCAACAGCTTCATTTGCAACAGCAGCTGATCCTTATAAGCCAACCTTCTCAGTGACAGATGTTAATGGCGAAGCAACGGAAGCATTCACAGCTCCTCTAACAGATCCAATCGTTGTAAATGTTTCTGCAGTAGTAGGCGAAGAGGCAGCTACAGTTGTTGCTGGCACAATGCCAGAGGGCGCAACCTTTGTTGATGGTGTATTCACATGGACACCAATGACAGAAGAGGTTGGCACAGTTGTTACAGTTGATTTCACAGTAACAAATGAGGGTGGCACATATACAAAGACAATCACAATCACTGTTGCAGAGGCACTTCCTCTAACAATGGGTGCAATCACAGCTTCTGATGTTGAGGCAACAAGTGCAATTCTATCTTGGGATGCTCTACCAAAGGCAACAAGCTACACCTATGATATTTGGTATGGTTCTTCAATCGTAACAAATGGCGTTGATATGGAAACCTTCTTCGACTTTGAAGGCGTAAGTAAAGGCGTAATCCCATTCGATGTAACAATCAAAGGTGCTAATAGAACATATGCTGACAACAAGGATTTTGATTTTGAGCATAATGTTGTTTGCTTCAATGATGATACAGGTTATGTAATCACAAAGCTATATCCAAAGGCAGTTACAAATCTAAGCGCATATTTCGTAAAGAAGTCTGCAGGAACAGAGGAAGGCTTTACAGGTAATCCAGTAACTGTATATGCATCTTCAGATGATGGTGCAACATGGGTACAGGTTGCTTCTTATGCAGCAGCAGACTTGGCAGCAGATGAGGTTCGTGTATTTGAATTCGATGCAGCATTGAACTATACACGCTTCAAGTTTGAATGGCAGAAGGTTGAAATGAACTTTGGTATCTCTTGCATTGCAGCAACATATACAGGCGCAGGCACTAAGATGTTTGCTGAGAATCAGACAACCACAGACACCACAATCACAATTCCAAAGGGATTGGTTGCTAATACAGAGTACATTGTACGCATAAAGGCATCTAATGATGCTGGCGATAGTGCATATCAATATCTCCGTTTCGCAACAAAAAAGGCTGATCCAGCTACAGTAATTATCATACAGTAATATTTAGTTGTAATTGCTTAATAAAAATAGGCTGCTGTTTGCAATTAGCAAATTGGCAGCCTATTTTTTTAGGGTATTGATACACGCGGATGATGGGTGCTAGCTTTCACGCTCGCGTGCTGGAAGAGTATGGAGAAGCGACTTCCAGTCGCTTTGCATGCGCTAGCACGCTTCAAAATTGTGAAAAATGGACGCTGTGACGCGGAGGACGAAGCGAACGAGATTATACGCGAGAATGGAGAAAAAACCACTCAACTCTCCCTGAATTCTTCATTATTCATTCTTCATTCTTCATTACTCATTCTTCAGTCTTCATTTATTATAATGAGTTTTCTCCGCATCTTAATAAGCTTCTGAGCGAGCACACTAGTGGATGAGGTTTGCCAAATTGCTTCGAAAGAATAGCAATAGTCAAGGCAAAGCTCATTCCGCTAGTGTTTTTTTTCGGCGTCACGTCTCTGCGACCTCTGCGGCCTCTGCGTCTCTGCGTCCCACCGGCGTCCCGTGCATCCCGAGCATCACGCTCGCATCCCGTGCACCACGCTCGCATTCCGTGCATAACTCTACCTTCTTTTCTTGACTAAATCGCTTGTTTATTGCACAATATAACTATTAATTTTGTTTTCAAAAAAGGCTTTGAGAAAATTCTAACTTTGTATGAGTACAATTACAAAAACAACTACAAATGCTGCTGAAACGCAGGCCCTTGCATATGAGCTAGTTAATCGCATCGGTCCAGCACCAATTATTGCCTTGTATGGTGATTTAGGTGCAGGAAAAACTTGCTTTGTTCAAGGACTTGCCTCGGCATTGGGTATAAAAGCTGCTGTGTGTAGCCCAACCTTTACTATTGTAAACGAATACATTGAGGAAGGTTCTCCACGAAAACGATTGATTCATGCAGATCTTTACAGACTTAGTGGACCAGAAGAGCTAGAAACGATTGGATGGGATGATTATATTCGCTCTGGTGATGCTATGGCAGTTGAATGGCCAGATCGCGCCGAAGGCGAATTTCCACCTAACTTGATAACAATTGATATCCGCATAGGAGATACACCAGATGAACGTATCTTTAATATCTCCCTACCAGATGATCAAGACGCCCCTAAACAAGATCATTGTATCTCTCATTCAACAATTACAGAGGAAGTTCTACAAAAAATAGTTGCCGACCCTAATACAAAGGTGCTACAGGGCGGTCGCAATTTGACCGTTCGTGCCAATGTGAAGCTTGAGGATGGAACAGAGGTAGAAGCAGCTATTAAACGCTTTCCTCCAAGAAGCCCTCTTAGACGTATTATTGAATTAGGTAAACAAACAACGGCAGCAAAGTCCTTTCGTGCAGCAGAGCATCTTTTTTGCAAGGTCGGTAATGTTACTCCAGAACCTTTGGCTTTGATCGATAATGGACCAGCCCATGAAGGATGGTTTGTTTCTAAATTTGAACAAGGAATCACAACCTTTGGTCAAGAGCTTATAAAGCTTTATAATTCTATGGGACCATCTTCAAGGTTGATGGAGCTTTTGCAGCTTGTAGCAGAAAAATGTGCAGCAATGCATGATTCTGGTTTTATGCATCGTGATTTGGGAAATCAAAACATAATGCTTTCCAAACGTGGCGTTGGAAATGTTGTTATGTTCATTGATTTAAATAGAAGCCGTAGCTATAATCAACCACTAACAAATAAACAGCGTGCTCGTGATATTTCTCGTATAAATCTACCATCGGATTTGCTGCGCGTGTTTATTGCTATGTATTGGCGTGGTAGCGAGCCTCCAGTAGATTTTCTTAAATGGGAGAATCGATATAGAAGAAGCTATGCTCGCCATTGCATGACCCGTGATATTCGCCATCCAATTAGACGATTAAAGAAAAAACCATCTCCAGATGGTGTTTATCCAAGTTATAATGATATTTGGATATGGGATACAAAATCAGAGCAAGCGATACCGGTTTTGAAATCAAAGGATAGGCGTAAGTATCAATCTAGCTCACGAGTTTTTATGTCTCTTTGGGGCATAATTAAGCGAGCAAAAAAAATCAAGCAAAACGAAAAGTTTATTAGAAGTATACTTTATAGTCAGCCGGTATTAAATTTTGCGAATCGTCTTTTTATATCAATATCAGGTGATCCACATCGTTTTGCTCGAGAGCAACAGCTATTAAGTGAATTAGGTTGTACTGGAGTGCATATCCGATTGTATTTCCATGAAGGGCTTGGAATCCTAAAAGAAAAATGTGGTATAGTACAAACACTTTCTTCTGCTGGCTACAAGGTTGCAATAACTCTTGTTCAAAATAGAGAGGCTGTATTAAATCCAGAAAAATGGTCTGAATTTGGTGCTCAGGCATTAAAGGAATGTGAAAAGCATATTTATTGGGTACAGGTTGGCCAAGCAATAAATCGCTCAAAGTGGGGATGCTGGAATTATAAAGAAGCAGCAAGACTTTTTGAACCAATAGCTGAGTGGAAAAAAGCATATCCGAATGTAAAATTTATTGGTCCTTCATTAATCGATTATGAATGGGATTATTTGGTAGGTCTTTTAGAGTGTCTGCCAAAGCAGGTTCATTTTAATGCAGCATGTCAGCAGCTTTATGTGGATCGTCGTGGTGCCCCAGAAAATAAGCAAGGGAAGGCTGCAGCTATTGATAAACTTGTAAAAATTCGAGCAATAACAAATACATCAAAGCAATTTGGTGAGCAGCTTATTGTTTCTGAATTTAATTGGCCATTGCTAGGCACGCGTGAGTGGTCCCCAGTTGGTTCTCCATATGTTGTTCCTGGTGTGCGAACAAATGATCCAAGTGTGACAGAGCGTGATGCTGCCATTTTTGCGTTGCGCTATGTTTTTCTAGGCTTAGCTTCTGGAGCAACGGCATCTATGGTATATTGGTCTTTGGCTGCACATGGCTTTGGTCTTGTTGATCCAGGTGCTGATGAAGAGCATAATCAACAGCAGTGGCGTAAGCGTCCTGCTTTTGTTGCGTTTTCTGTTTTCTTTACATTGCTTAAGGATGCACATTTTATTAGGCAAATTCAAGCAGATGATTCTAATAAAGTATGGGTGCTTGAGTTTAAGGATAGCAATGAGAAGCACATTGTTGTTGGATGGACCTCTGATGCATTAGCTGATAGACCAATGCCTAAGCTTGATTTTGAAATTAAAACAGTAGTTGATACATTTGGTAAAACTATTGATGTTCCTGGAAAGCTATTAACAGATCCAGTATATTATATTGGAAAATAGAGTTTGATATGTTTATTTACAAAACACGTGGGGTTTGCTCTAAAAGTATAGAGCTTGAGTTGGTTGGCGGCATAGTTACCTACTGTAAAATAAATGGCGGATGCAGGGGTAATACACAAGGTCTTTCTAAAATGGTAATTGGTAGGAAAGCCTCAGAGATTATCCCTTTACTTAAAGGAATCCAGTGCCAGGGCTCTACATCCTGCCCAGATCAGCTGGCTCAGGCATTAGAGCAATATTTATCTCAAATTGAAGGGCAAATGTAATGACAAAAAATGCCTCCGATTCTCTACCGCCACCATTGCCAGAAGTAGAAGAGGAAAAGCCTTGTGTCTCTAGAGAAGTTGAGACTGTTGATGTGTCTAATATTCCTTTAGCGAAACGCCTAGGCTTGCTTCTTTTTCTTTTTATGAAAATTGCTTTGTGCGTTGTCGGAGGTGGTTATGCGATTATTGCAGCAGCAGAGGAAACTTTCGAGCAAAAGCTTCGTTGGCTTCCTAAGGGAGATTTGCTAAATCATTTGCCAGTTTTTCAAACAATACCTGGGCTTATTGCTGGAAATTCAGCAATGTATGTTGGTTATAAAATAGCAGGTTTTCTTTGTGCTGTTGTTTCTTTAATTGCTGTTGCACTTCCTTCCTTTATTATTATTTCTTTTGTGGCGGTTGGTTTTAGCTGGTTGCCTACAGATAATCCACATGTGCAGGGTGCTTTTCTTGGGGTTCGCTCTGCTTTGGCTGGTGTTGTTGCTGCCACAGTTATAAAATCATGGCCAAAGATTATGCATGGTTGCTGGGCTTGGTTGTATATGCCAATAAGCTTGATTGGAATTATGTTTTTTAATATCAATGCAGCTTATTTTCTAATTGGTGGAATTTCGTTTGGTGTGGTTTTTATGTTGATTATGGTGCCGATATATAAACGCCTTTTCAAAAAAGCAAAAGAGGAGAAATAAAAATGCACATATATTTAATTCTCTTTCTTGTGTTTGCCAAGTTTGGTTTGTTGTGCTTTGGCGGTGGTAATGTTCTTACACCAATTTATATTGAAGAGCTGGTTGAGGGGCGTGGATGGTTAAGCTTTGAACAGTTTGGTAATCTGCTTGCAATTGCACAAATGACACCTGGACCGATTAGTGTTAATGCTGCAACATTTTTTGGATATACTGTAGCTACTGCTGAATATACAGGAAATCATTTTGCTGGATTTTTGGGAGCTGGAATAGCAACGGTTTCTCTTCTATTGCCATCTTTTATTTTAATGATGATAGTTTTAAAGACTTTAGAAAAGCATGAAAATGGGCGTGGGATGAAAAGCATTATGTGGGGCGTTGGCCCTGCCACTATTGGGTTGACAATAGTGGCGATGATGATTTTTATAGAGATGTCTGTATTTACAGAAGGCATACCTTGGCACGAATTGGTTTCGGGGGCAGCATTGCCAGAGAGCTTTGCTTTTAGACCTTTTGCTTTTGTTCTTTTTATTGCCTCAACTTGGGCTTTGATAAAAAAGGGTAAGCGCTTATCTATTATGTCAGTAATTTTCATTAGTGCTATACTTGGTGCTATTTTCTTATAGATGAGTAATTATATTAGGTGTGTGATGGATATAAAAATAGAGGCAACCTGGAAAAATATTCTTCAAGAAGAATTTGATGCACCATATTTTGCATCACTCATTGATTTTGTAAAAAATGCTTATAGTTGTGGCACGGTATATCCCCCCAAGGCACAAATTTTTGAAGCGTTTAATCGTACACCATTTGAAAAGACAAAGGTAGTAATTCTTGGTCAGGATCCTTATCATGGACCAAATCAAGCACACGGATTGTGTTTTTCTGTGCAGCCAGGAGTTCAAACTCCTCCTTCTCTTGTAAACATCTATAAAGAGCTAGAGCAGGAATATGGGAAAAGCTTTTTAACACGGAATGGAGATTTGCGTGACTGGGCTGATCAAGGAGTGCTTTTATTGAATGCAACACTTACTGTAAATGCAGGTTGTGCTGGAAGTCATCAGGGGAAGGGCTGGGAAACCTTTACAGATTCAGTTGTTCGCAGATTAGCAGAGCAGCGAGAAAATCTTGTTTTTATGCTTTGGGGAGGTTATGCTCAGCGCAAGGGTGCATTTATTGATCGCACCAAACATCTAGTTTTGGAGGCTCCCCATCCATCTCCACTATCGGCTTTTCGTGGATTTATTGGATGTGGGCATTTTAAAAAAGCAAATGATTATCTTCAAGAACATGGGCAGACACCAATTTGCTGGTAGTGCTTATTAATAAATTTATCAAATTAAATTTTTTTATAGTTATGAATTTAGATAAATATTTAGCATTAGATACAGAATTTGTTTGGAATAGAACCTATTATGCAAAGCTTGGATTAATTCAAGCTGCATTTCCAAAGGGGACAAATATTTTGAACTATTCTCTCGCTGAGCTTATTCCATTTGGGCGTACATCCGAATCGCAGGAGCTATTGCTAATTGATCCATTTGAGGCTTTTATTGAGCCACTTGCAAATGCGTTAGAGGATTCTTCTATTGTAAAATTATTGCATGCATCGATGCAAGATTTGCAGCATCTTAATGAATGGTGTGGTGCATTGCCAAAAAACATATTTGATACATCGGTTGCCGCAGCATATTGTGGGTTTGGTGCAAATATTTCTTTACAAAAGCTTTTTAAGGAGCTACTTGATGTGGAGCTACCAAAAACAGAAACTCAATCTGATTGGTGTCAGCGTCCATTAACAGAGGAGCAGGTTGAGTATGCAATAGATGATGTTGCACTATTGCCTTCTGCGGTTAAAGAATTGTGTAAGCGTAGTCAGGAATTAGGCACCTTTGAATTTTTAGTCGAGGATTTAAAGCTTTTAGATGAACCAGATTTATATATAGAGCTACCAACAGAGCAAATTTGGAAGAAATTTAGCCCTAGTTCAAAGCTTTTAAAGGATAGAAAGGCAACAGCAAGATATTGTGCCTTAATGGCATGGAGAGAGGAGCTTGCACGCAAATACGATGTGCCTCGTGTGCGAATAGCAGAAAATGGAGCAATTGTAGCTGCTTCATTACATTTACCAAAGACAGAGAGTGCTGCAATTAATGCCGGCATTAAGCATAGGTATTTGGGTGATTATATGGCAAGTATATCGGAGATAGCCGGAGCGGAGCTACCAGAGGAGCTTGCTAAAGCAGAGCAGCAAGATGGATTTGCAATAGAGAAATTTATTAAATATGCTCGACCAATAGTTGATGCACTTTCTGAAGAGCTGCATATTGCCTCTCAGTATGTGGCATCTAAGCGAGATCTCACGGCTTGGTTTTCTGAAAAAGATTCATCAGCAAATAAAATAAATTGTGGTTGGCGTGCTGAGCATTTGCGTCCAAAATTGCTTAGATGCTTATAGTGAGTGGCATTGGCAAAATTTTGGTAATGGAATAGGCTGTGACATGGGGCGTGTACGTTAGTATGTGTTCTCATAGAGAAGAAAGCTGTTAGCTTTGCTCGTGTAATTCTTGTGCTTTTTTAGATATAATGGTCTGAAAACACATATTTAGGTTGATATTTGTATTTTTGTGCTAAATATTTGTATTTTTGTGCCGTATATTTGTATTTTTGTGTCGATTTCCCAAAAAAACATTGACGAATTGAATAACAAGTTATAAAATTAAGTAATTCAAAAGTAGGTTTTTGTACGAAGAAACCTAATAAATAAGTATGTATTAATGCAGGAAAATTATGAAAAAATATATAAAAACATTATTGGCAATTGTGGCATTGTTATGTGTGACATTAGAAGCAAATGCTACTGTGTATAGACCAGGTTTCCAACAGTTCAGATATAGCTGTGCTAAGGACAAGGAAGCTGATTTAACAGTTACCTATGATTCTATTACAGATGCAAATAAACGTGATATTACTGCCACAACGCTCATGGCAAGCATCAATGGCACAGGTAATATTGTTAATCCACTTACTGGTAAAACTTGGAATTGGTCAGACAATACCACCTTTGGCTATGAATCACAAATTTGGTTGGAGCCAGGTACTTATACCTTCTGGGGACGCTATGATGATGGTGGAGCTGTTGTTATCAATGGTGATGTGATTTATACACATGGTGCAAAATCCGGTTATAATGATATTCCAGCAGCAGGAGATTTTGTTGTTACAAAAGCTGGTTGGTATGACTTCCGTGGCTATGTATGGGACTGGTCTGGTGGTAAGTGCCCTATGGGAGAAGCTAAGAGTGCTATCCAAATGAAAAAGGATGGCGGCGACTGGATTATCAATATGGAGGGTGTTCCTGCGCGTTATGCAACAGGTGTAGAATATTTAGAAATCCAAAAAGCTGTTGCTTCTGAAACAGAAGGCTGCTTTGATGTGACTGTTGCTGCAACGTTTCCAAGTGGAACAACGGCTCAAGTTTGGGCATTAGCTACAAATGGTAATGTTGGTCATTTGCCTAAAGATAAATGGAGTTCTTCTTCTGAAGCACAGTCTATAACTAGTGATGGAACAACACAAATTTTAACTCTAACAGTTGATGTTTCTGCTCTAGAAAATCCATATGTTGTTGCATATTCAGAAAGTGTTTATACAGATATTTTGACAGAGGAATATGCAGCAAATCCAGATTTTAATTTAGAAAAAGCATATTCTTCACTTGTTCCTGTGGCTACCGCTGCAGCAGGCTATATAACAATTGATGAAGTTAAGTATTCAGATGTTGATATATTTACAAATATTGATAGTTTTGGTGAGGGAGCAACTGGTGTTGAGGGAACAATTGAGGTTAGTACTTCAGTAGATTTCTCTAATCCAATAACTGTAGAATTAGGCTCTTTAGCTTTTGGTGCTTCACTACATACTATCTCGGGTTTAACAACGAATGTAACCTATAATATTCGCCTTGTGATGGTCAATAGCGAAGGGGCAACAACATATACAGATCCTGTAGAGTTTACAACATTGAATCCTCAACCTGCAGTGGTTTCTTCTACGCTTTATACTACAGAGTATAATGTGTTTAAACCAACTGTAATACTTGAGTCTTATGGTGCAGGTTCTACCACAGCAACAGTCAGCTATCAGGTTTCTACAACAGAGGATTTCTCTGATATTGTAATAGAACACGTAATTCCAAATGTTATGCTTGGGCAAGGGGTAGAGATTAAAATTAACAAATTAGATGATGGTTCACCACTTGTTGGAGCAAGTACTTACTACTTCCGCCCAGTTGTTGTTAATGAGTGGGGGCTTGTCACCTATGGTGATACAATTAAAGCACAATTGGCTGATACTATTATTACCTATAATGGATTTGGGTATAATAAAACCGATGCTGGTTTAGAGCTTGTTGCCTATGTTACATACGTTCTAGAAGATGCAATCTTTGATGCAACTCTAGAAATCAACGATGTTGTAGTTAAAGAATGGAATGGTATAAATGCTGCAGCTACCTTAGCATATACTATAGAAAATGATTCACTAAAATCTAAAAATACTGCAAAACTAACATTTGATATCACAACAAATAATGGCCAAACCGTTGAAGTGTTGGAGGAAGAGTTTATCAAGAATCAGCAACGTGTTATGGCTTTTAGCTCAATTGCAGAATTGGATAATAATGATGCAAGCTATACAATAGCTAAGATTGGTGATGTGATTAAGATGCCTAAGCTCATCGACGATAACGAAAATTATGTTGCTGGTGATACTCGTGTGGCAAGGCTCTTAGAAGATGGTAATTCTATTGAAATTATCGGTCATGGCTTCACTAAGATTACAAAGCGCATAGTTGATCCTGCCTCTGGAAATATAACGCTAGAGCGTGGTCTCGTGGTTGTTCCACCAACACCTGCAGGAGAGGGCAATGTTTATATGCTAATCATTCCTCAGGCAGATAGATATTGGGACACAACTCAATGGAAAAACTTAACCAATCCAGAGGTTGGTGGCTATCCTTCTAAGAAGGATGATATCGCTATGATTTTTATGTATGGCACAAAGAGTTTGTTTTTAAATCAAGATATTACGATTGGTCAGATTTGGATTGGTGGCGAAGGAGGTAACTTCTACTTCCGAGGACAACAAGGCGGCGAAGGAGCTAAAACAGTCACATTTGAGCGTAGCGATAAAGAGATGCCTCTTTTCAGAATTTCTGGTTTAGAGCAGACAGATGGCGTTGTTCTTCCTTGGGCATTGCCAAAATTTTATATTCAACCAAGCTTAAAAACTCCTCTAATATTTGACTGTTCAAATGATTTATTATTTGATGCAGGATGTCCTTTTGATCCTTCAAGTAGAGAAGATGTAGCAGGTAAGTCTCTTCTGAGAGTTTCATTAGAAACAGGATTTATTTTAAATATACCAAAGGGAGCAAGGGTTGTTTTTGATGGAACAAATGCAGGCAATAGAGATGGTGATGACCAAAGAGGTAATGCAACCTTCTGTTTCGGGAGTAACGCTTTTGTAGGAGAGGGAATAGTTGATTATAATGGACCAAGTAATGTGCTCTTTACTCCAGATGCATCAGAATTTAATGGACTATTTGATTTGACCAACATGAATAAGTACGATTGCTTTGGTGTTGGAAATCGTGGTGGTGGTATATACATGCTATTCTGGGAGGGCAGTCAACCAGGAGCAAATGCTTCTCAGCGTCTTGAGGGGCATATTGGCTTAGGGTCTTCTTCTAATGTTTATACTTGGGATGATTCCTTTGGTATTATTAACTGTGGATCGGCTCACGGATATGGTTCATATGGCCCAGTGCCTAATCACTTTGCCCCTAAAGCATTCTATTCGCGCGGTGGTGGTATAAAAATTAATAATCAAGCTAATGGAGAGTGGGCAGCTAAGGGAATTCTAGATTCTGTTTATGCTTCAGAGCAGTTAGTTCTTGAGGATGGTTTATTGTATGCAAATTCAGAACCAACAGATGCGGCTAATTATCCAACAAATTCTCTATTATTTGCAGAAGTAAGCAATCCAGACGGAAAAGGCGTTTTTGCTGTTAATTTCTTGCATATTAGAGCGTCAAGCAACCAATCTACTGTTACTAATGGTGTTTCAAAATATAAGGGAAGAGTTCAAATTGGAAACTTCCAAGATATAGCAATTGGTGAAGGCTCTTCAGAAAATGCAAAAATTGTTCCTTGGATAGTAAATGCTATTGGTGGTTCACAATTATGGTATTTTGCAAAAGCAGACGAGGATGGCTTCTTGCTTCCAGCAGGTTATCCTTCAACAGAAAACTTAAGGAATTTTGCTCCAACTGCCAATGCATACTGCGTAAATGGAAACTCCTTGAATCTACTAGAGGATAAGACTGTTAATTCTCTAGTTCTAAAGGGGCTTACTGGAGATAGGTCAACATTGGGTGAAGGTATGACTGCAACAATTACCTCTGGTGGTCTAATCTTTACCTCTGATATTTCTCATATTGATTCAGAAGAGGTTTATAATGCTGGAACACGAGGTAATCTAGTATTCCCTAATCGAGCATTTATCTTCGCAGGTATAAAGTCAACAACTTCACCATCAGAGATTTGGGCAAATATTTCTGCACCAAAGGGTATGACAATTACTTACCCTGGAACATTGTTGCTTGGTGGTGATCAGACTGGTATTGATAAGGAAATACATATTTCCAATAGTAATCTAATTCTTGGTAAGAATACAACTCCAGCAGTGATTGATGTGCCAATTTCTATGCACTCTGGTGGTTCTTCATTAACTATCGCTAATGAGGGTTCCTTGTGCAAGCAGGAGATTGTATGTACAACAGCAACTCGCCAGTTCCCTAAAATCAATGTTGCCTTTGATGGAACAGAAAATTGCCAAAAGCTAACAATTGATGGTGAAACTCTACCAAGAGGTACTTATGGTGCAACAGGCTCAGGTGCTGAATTTATCAACGATAAAATATTTACTGGTGTAGGTATATTGAAGGTCTTGAGTGACGATTTATTGCAGCCTACAATAATTTTTATTAGGTAAGTAGTAGGTAAGAGTAAAGTTTATAATTAAAGCAGCTATGGACACATAAAGTCTGTAGCTGCTTTTTGCATATGCATGTGGTGGCTAAAAGTGCGAAGAAGGGACGCAGAGCTGATGCACGTGATGGCTAGAAGTGCGAAGAAGGGACGCAGAGACGCGGAGGACGCAGAGGACGCGGAGGCTTGCGTGGTGGTATCAACAGTAACACTACCGCTTGTCGTTGCCTAGTTTTGCTCTTGTTGTCGCAAAGGCAACTTCCAAGCGCTAGTGTGTTCGACCACGAGAAGGCAGAGACGTGGGGCTTATGCATGTGATGCATGTGGTGGCTATAAGTGCTGAATCTCGTGCGTTGCCTCCGTATCCCGTGCATCTCGTGCATCGCCTCCGCATCTTAATATTCTTCTGGGCGAGCACACTAGAGGATGAGCTTTGCCCAATTGCTTCGAAAGAATAGCAATAGTTAAGGCAAAGCTCATTCCGCTAGTGTTTTTTCTGCGTCACGACTCTGCGACCTCTGCGACCTTTGCGTCTCTGCGTCCCTTTGGCATCACGTGCGTCTCGGTACACTGATTTGTCGCTAGTGCTCTAGCCTTCGGCGAAACGCGGAGAATAAAGAGAACGGAGACACGGAGGGATTCTGGGGTTTTGGCATGATTGTTGGCACAATTCTCCCTTGTCCTCCGTAAAAATCACACTGTGTGTGTCCG
>JAFUOX010000042.1 GCA_017481725.1 Kiritimatiellia bacterium
GACAGTATGATAGTATGACAGTTTGAGAGAGAAGATGAAGGTGGCTCTGCCTCCTCTCGCTTTCTCCCAAAACCCCAGCACCCCTCCGTGTCTCCGTTCTCAGGAAAATCACACTACGTGTCTTCCGTGTTTCGCCGAAGGCTGAAGTGTCAGCAACAAACACCCTTTGGGTGTATTCCTACTTATGTGAAAAAATGTATAATTCTACATAGTATAGATTGAATTTACAGACAATATTTTACACTATCTGCACAACCTTTGAAATATTCCACTCTCTATTGATGAGAGTGGAAGCCAGTGTTGGCTTTTTTGCCAACACTACTTTGTGAGAGTTAGAGAACCGAAGGATGCAGGAGACCATACTGGAGAAATACCCTGACACCATGACATTGATGTCACAGAGCCATCTCCATCTGCATCATTAAGCTTCAAGCTTACACCCATGCGAACGCCAAGCTCAGGCTTAACACCAAGCTCTGACCATGGAAGACGCAATTCATAAACGGTTATATCGCCTTTTGTCTTAATTGCGATTGTATATGCGGAAGAATCCTGTGCAAGCTGCTCTGCCTTGCGTCCTGCTGCATGCTCTGCAGGGCGATAAAGTGTGTGCTTTCCAGAGCCAGTACCAGGAGCTGTAGAAGATAGGAACCACTCCATAGCAAAGGAAGCATCAGTTGGGTCTCTACCTGCTGGGTTAATGGCAAGCTGAACTGAGTCACCCTTAATTGCATCTGCCGCCCGGAATGCAATATGCTTATCATCCTGAACAAGCACTGCAAAGTAAAGTGCCTCTTCATCCCAAGAGAAGAAAGCCTCACCCTGCAAATCTGATGGCTTCCAAGAGTGCATTGCACTTGCAGGAACGCTTGATAGCTGTGAAGAGGATAGCAATGGAATTGGGCAATAATCTATGTCCCAATCAGAAATATCTCCATCAATTTTCTTGGTACTGCCCTTCTCGTACTTTGACTCTGCCACATAATCTGTGCCCTCAAAGAGAGTTACGCGAACCTGATCATAAAGAACAGACCCCTTACCCCTACATACTGGAGTAAAGTCTGCACTGATATTTCCCTCATTTGCTGAAACACGTTGTGTTAGGAAGCTCCAGCCCTCTGTTGTTTCTGCAGCAGTCCAAATATGAGGCATCATAAAGCGCTGTCCGCTCTTGGCATTTGAGCCAGGCTTATATAGATTTACGTTTGAACCAGCAGACATCTTTTCTGTCTTCAACCATGCTGTGTATAGGTATGTTGCAGGAGCAGAAGGAAGTGTGATGTGCTGAGATGTGTGCTTGTAGCCATCAGGAGTGTCAGACATCTTTAGTGCTGTTCCATGAGCACCAGGAGCTGCTGAATCTCCCAGCTTATATGCAACACCATTGCCACTCCAATCCTCCAATCCTGTCTTGCTATTAGCAGACTTTTCAAAGCTTCCATTCTTAAGTAGATTGCCAAGCAATGCTGGATCAATAAGTGTAAATTTAAAATCACGAGAAGCAGTTGTGCCATCCTGCAATGTTATACGCATCTGCATAGAAGCTCCATCTGCTGGCTCACTCTTTAAATCAAATGCTGTGCGGAAGGAATTATTTGGCTCAATTGCAAAGCTCTTTTTATCAACAACCTTGCCTTCTACAAGCAAATCAAAGCTACCTGAGATTGGTGTAC
The DNA here is from genome assembly GCA_017481725.1 of Kiritimatiellia bacterium. Classification (GTDB taxonomy): domain Bacteria; phylum Verrucomicrobiota; class Kiritimatiellia; order RFP12; family UBA3636; genus RGIG990. The sequence continues at coordinate 1,674 of JAFUOX010000042.1, forward strand.
GCAAAGGATTATCAATCTTACCTGAAAGCTTTAATGTATTACCTGAAACATGACGGAACACCGGAGCAAGGCTCATTGGGTCAAAATTGCCAACAGTAATTGTTGTTAGTGCTGCAATAGAATTTAAATCAAAGCCTTCAATAAATACAGGCATATCGTTTGCGGTAAGCTTTGCAACTCCACCTGGTATGGCTATCTTTGAAGTATTACCTTGATTATCTGTAATCAATAGGCTTTCAGACTTAACAGGAAGTGTTACCTCAACTGAATCCTTTGAGAATGACATAAGTGTTGCAACACCTTTACCCTGCTCATCCTCAAACACATAAATTATAGCTCCAGGCTCTAAATAAGCGCCACCAACTGGACGTGCTGTGCCAAGCTTTGTTGCCATAACAGCAAGTGTTGCTACAACAGGGCGGCATTCATTTTCGCTAATTAGATAGCTCCAGTTGCCGCAGTTGTCTGCTTGACCACCGAAGTAGACAATACCCTCAGCCCCAGCAATCAGCTCACCTGGCCATGAGCGCATTACCCAACGGCTCTGAAGCATGCTATTTGTTAGAGCGTGTATTGCAGGCATACCATAGATAGAATAGCCGCGAGCAGTTTCGTTATCCCAAATACGTGTTAAACCACCTGCTCTTGAGTCGGCAGATGAATTTTTCAATTCATTGTAATCGGCATAATGCTCAGGTGCAACATCAACATATTTACCAATGCCGGCATTGAACAAATCAATACGATAGTTGCGAGGCCACAAACCACCAGCCATTTGGAATTGGAAGCTTGGATCAATGGCCTTTGCTGTTTCTGTACCTAGCTTACATAGGCGAATGTAATTCTGTACAGGGTCAGGACATTGGCCAGGAACAATTTCGTTCAACCATTCAAAGCCCCAAATTTTACCCTTGTAGCGATTTGCAAGATAAGAAACAGCAGTTACCCACTTATCATCATAGAATGGGAATGGTGCATAGCCAGGCTGATGATATGTGTCACTATCAATTGCCCATTCTGGAGCACTAATCAAACAAATCCAAGGCTGAACGCCATACTTATTTAAGGTGGAGATTGTGCGATCAAGGCCACCGATATTCCATCTACCAGGTATAGACTCCAAGTTTGGCCAAGACTCAAACAAGCGGCAATAGCTCATACCAAGCTTTGCTGCTACAGCTGCTGTATTTTCTGAGCGAACATTTGTACATCCAAATGGTGTCTTCCTTCCATTGAGGAATTTTACAACATCAGGAATTGTTCCAATGAATGTCTCTTGAGTATAATCTCCAATTGTTACAGAAACTGCATAAACGCCATTCAATGGAAGCTTGCCAAGAGGAATTTCTGTTGTGTCTCCCTCATAACCAATGGTGACATCTTTTGTTAGTGTCTTTGTTGTCTTGCCATCAGTTGCTGTAAGCTTTATTGCAGCAGAAGCAGTAGCTCCAACATCTCCTGCCTGAGAGCCCCATGTTACCTTAAGAGTAGGCTCCTCATCATATGTGAAAAGTCCACCAGGTGCTGTTGGATATACATCAAAATATTTTGGAGAATAAACAAGATTTACTCCACCGCCACGATGCTCCCATGGGAATGGCTTGCCATTTGCACCAAAGAAGCGAATTCTGAAGCCGACACCAGTATTACGTGCAATTTCCTTTGTTGTGAACTTAAAGCGAACAACACCCTTACCTGCTTGCAATGGTTCAGAGCGCTGTATTTTCAACCCTGCCACAGGAAGATGGCGGCGCTTTGGATTATACACACCATCTGGGTTGTCAATCCATGGACCTAGGGGCTCAATCTCAAGATAAGTTCCATCGCCCCATGTTTCTGTAGGATCGAGCACATAATCAACCACAACCTCAAAGCTATCTCCGCTACGGACCTCTTTTTTAAGGCTTGGGCGGATAGCAAACATAGATTTCTTATATGTAATTCCCTCAGGTGGAGTATTACGCTTTTCTTTTGCTACGCGAGCCTCTTCCTTTGCATTTAGCTCTGCCTCTGTGTACTCTAGCTTATATGTGCTACTAAAGCCATCCTTTGAAACTTTACCATAATCTCCATTTGGAGCAACAAAAACAAGTGCTTGAAAATGGCTCAATTCTTCATGCTCTTTAGGCTTATACTTTCTGAAGACCATTGGCTTACCAACCTCTGCTGGCATTTGACCTGGCTTCCAGCCACCCATGCCTAGATAGCGATTTCTATCATCAAGCATGCGTACATGGCAATTCACTGTCTGACCTTCAGGCACTGGTTCTTTTAGTGTAACGATAATATCGTATGTGCCTTGAGTGCCGATTGAAGCTGGTGTATCAATTGTGCACCAACCAACATCTACAACGGAGCGTCCCTCTTTTGAAGCAATCTGCTGAGTTGCTTGCTGTGTCTTGTTTTCTCCACCTTCAAATGTAAAATTTTTGCCATTACCCTTTGCTATAGCATTATTGTAGTTACCATCTGGAGATGCATATACAAGCAAAGAATAATGATGTAGATTTGGGTCTGTTTTTATCTTTGAGCGGGTAAACTTCATTGGTTTACCAGGAGCAAGTGCTGGCTGAGGTTGGATAAATCCTCCCATGCCAAGTCTTTTACCATTTGCGTCATACATGTGGATATCACACTTAATCTGAGTTCCTGCTGGAAAAGCCTTTTTAAGAGTCACAACAAACTCATACCCTGTGCGCTCATTAACTGAATCTGGAGTTTTAACCGTAGCCCAATCCAATTCTGCTATCCCTGCAAATGTTGCTGTACCAAACAACATGCTAAACAACAATACTATTAGCTTTAATTTCATATTATTCCTTCAATAATATTTACCCTAATTCCCTATTTCTAATATAATTAATTACCTTTTAAAAAGCAAAAAGCGAAAACTCATTTTTAACTTTGTTTTCTATTTTACCATAAAACTACATGTAATTACAATTATTTGACAAATTTATACGAAAAAACAAATCCCTATGGTTTATACGAACAAAACGGAAGAAATTGCCTGTAACTTGTGTCATTACCTAAGCCATTCATATTTCCACCGATAGACAAGACAAAACAGAAAAAAGCTAACTCTTTTCCTTCAAAGCATATAAAGCAAGAGCCAACAGCCTATTTGAGGCAATCGATTGCATTGCCTAGAAAGAACGCTTCAAGCACTTTTTGAAGCTCATCAGCGGAAGTAATACGCTCAACATTTGTTGGAATACTTCTGCGGAACATTCCTCCATAACTTTTGTTTATTAGGCGAGGGTCTGTAATTATTACAACTCCACGATCATGCTTATGCCTTATAAGCCTGCCAAAGCCTTGCCTGAATTTTATTACTGCATTTGGCACAGAATATCCCATAAAAGAATCACCAGACTCTTGTCGAACTTGCTCTGCACGTGCATTGATAATTGGGTCATTAACCGCATCAAATGGAAGTTTAACAATTACTAGTGCAGTTAAAGTATCGCCTATCAAATCAACGCCCTCCCAAAAGGAATCTGTTCCCATAAGAACAGAAGCAGCCGACTCATTCTTAAATTGCTCTGTAAGAGACTCTCTAGAAGCACCAGAGCCTTGTACTAATACACGAATCGGTGGATATCCCTTTGCAGTAGCTAACACAAGCTCAGCTTCAAGCTGCTTTGCACAAAGCTGCATCAATCTATAGCTTGTAAAAAGAACTAATGTACGCCCATGTGTTAGCAAAAGTAGATTACGCATAAATGGAGCAAAAGCTTCTGCATATTTTTCATCACCACCACGCTCTGATGGATCTGGGAAATACGCTGGTGCAAACACACGACATTGCTCTTTAAAGTCAAATGGAGACCCTGCCACAAAGCTACTAATTCGATCAGGTTCAAGTAAGTCTAGCCCTATCCGATGAGATATAAATGCCGTAGACCCTGCCACATTCATTGTAGCAGAACAAAGTATTACAGAGTCCTTACATGCGTAAAGCCCATCTGCCAAAAAGCGGGCTATAGAAATAGGAGCTGCATGAAGAGAGACAGCAAAACCTTTATCAGCCCTTGCTCCCGTTCGCTCTATCCAATAGACCCACTGACGGTCACCTATCTCCGTAATAAACTCCAGATTTGAGAGTAACTCCGAGAAAGTACTAGCATACTGAGCTAATTCACCTGCTATGGCTGCAAATTGCTGTGAAACAGCATCAAAGCTTTGTCCTGTATCCTCCAAAAATCCCATTAGAGGAGATTCTACATCTGTTTTATTTCCTAACTGCTCCTTACATATTTCCAATTCACTGGTAATACTTCCTGAAACCGTTGTAATCAGATTATTAATCTCATAAAGAGTATCTAGAACCTTATTTAATAAAGGCTCTGCATCTTGCCACACTCCACAATATTTAATTTCTGTGAGCAATCTCACCGAACTATCCTGTTGAGGGATAATTTGCTCTAGTTGGCGCAAATATGGTGGCAAAACAATGCGAACCTTACCTAGTAGGTCTATTAACTCATTAAGCTTGCTGAATATCTCATCTCTATATTTAGCAGAAGCATCAGGAATAAGTGTATTAGAGAGGAAAAGCTTCTTGATACGAATTATAAGCCCATTCTCACTTTTTCTGGTTTTTGAATATAATCTGCGAATTGGAAGAATTATAGCAAGAGGAGTTACCTCGCGTAAGAATTTTCGCGTAGCAGCCTCTTCAAGATTATGGGCTTCATCAAAAATCACATGTGCATGTTGAGGTAATGCTAAAGGTCTGTCTGTTGGCTCGCTAAAATAAACAGAATGATTTGTTATAACAATGTCAGAATTTTGTGAATTTATTCGTGCACGCTGCAAAAAGCATCGTGTATAGAATGGACATTTTCTTCCACGACATTCCTCTGGCGTAGAAAAAAGTCTATTTGCTCCATTATCACAATACACTATTGTTGGAGCTTTAGAAAGATCCCCATCTGTTGTTTGAAACAACCAAGCACAAACTTGAGCCAGCCCTAATATTTGTTCATTAGCTAGCTCTGTTTCAATATTTTCCAACACATCAACTATACGTGAAAGGCAAACATAATTACTACGCCCTTTGATAACAGAATATCTAATTTTCTTATGCAAAGCCTCACGAATTATTGGCAAATCCTTTTCAAAGATTTGTGCCTGTAAATTCTTTGTATTAGTGCTTATAACAACGGGCAAAGAATTGGCAATACTCCAATTGGCCGCAGGAACTAAATATGCCATTGTTTTGCCAACACCCGTCCCGGCTTCAACAACCAAATGCTCTACACCATTAAAAGCAGAAGCAACCCGACAAGCCATTTCGACTTGCTCCTTTCGTGGTTCATAATTGGGCAATAGACGTGTGAGAGGTCCACCATAGCCAAACCACTCAGCTATTGATTCTGTGGGGATTTGCTTATAGCTAGCAGGATTTGCTGGCATACGCTTTATGGGCTGCTCTTTATTTATCGGAAGCCTATGTAACATTGCCTCATAGGAATTTCCTGTAGAATCCATTGGCAATGTATGACTCTTAATTACTTTATTACCTAAAGCTTTAATGGTTTCATCTGTACTACAAAGCAATAACTGCCCAATGACAAATCCCGCCTCAGGGGGAATTGTACTGGACATAAATTCTTGTGGTACTCCCACAATTGTTTTATTCGTTAATGCTATATTAGACATAAAAAGAAACAACAAACAAAGCGTTAGAGCACCACACTTTGTCAAAAAACAAGAAAAGGATTAAAGCACTAATAAACTTTAAATGCTTAAAATGAATTCACTAAATGTACTATGAATTTTGCTTTCGAAAGCTAGTCTTCAAATACATACAATCGCAAAGCCCCATTCCTAAGGAATAAAGCAAGACAACCTCTGAATCTGCTAAATTATATTCAACAAATCCGAAGAGAAATAGTGACAATACAATCACAAGAGGGATACCAGCAAATAAGCCTCCTCCACGACGCAAATAAATTATAGCTGGATAAATAGCAAAGACGCACCAAAGCATGTATAAAAACAACCCAACCCAACTAAATTCAACAAAGACCTGCAATGGTGTGCTATGGACATGGGAATGAGGCAAATTCTCCATATTAGGACAAAGGTTACGCATCTTTTCTGTGGTTAGCGACATAAATCCAATACCATATGGATGCTCCTCATGAATTTGTGGCACAATTTGCGTCCACATTGCATAGCGCCCTCCCTTTTCCAAGGTAAACTCAGAGGATAAATCTCCCATACGCATCCTAGCCGTAGGGATAGCCAACAAAAATGTAATAAGTAGCCCGACAAACAAAATTGTTAAGCGCTTATTGTAACAAAATGCTATTGGGAGGGTAACTATTGCAGCAACAATTAAAGGTCCTCTTTTACAAGTAAAAACCAAAGCAAAAGAGATAAGTAACAGAGCTAACAAATGTTTAACTATTTGCTTATGTGATAGCTTTTGCTTACAGGTTTCAACTAGCACAACAAAAGCAGCTGGGACTGCAACCATTAGACGCTGAGACTCATGCATTGTTCCTTGTAGCAAGAATGCTGTTGAGAAGCTATCTGGTCTATCATAAAAATGCATGTGGATTTTATTCCAAATATCGTCATATATACCCAAGAAATTTGTTACATTGTACAACCACTGAGCTGCTAAAGGAACTGTCTCACGCAGAGATGGATTTGTCATATAGCTCTCCTTAGGTATATTACTCATCACCCATGCATTGAAGGTATATGTGACAAATACTAAGATTGCCGCTATAACACAACCAGATACATACCAACGTAAAATTTGAACAAAGCGCTCCTTATTATTCACTAATGTTGCCACAATAGGAATACCTAAATACCAAATAAACTTATCTATTTTTTTAATTCCACGAAGTGGATTTAATAATGGATCATTTATGAAAAATACAGCAAGCAATGTTATTATAAAAGCAAACAAAATATAGGCAAACCACCCTTTGATAGGTAAACCTAAATATAATTTCTGCTTTCCGCGGATACAATTTCTTAAAACCAACAATAAGCAAGCCCCTAAAAAAATACGAGCTATAGGCATTGAAATAGCACTAAAAAACGAAAAGCACAATAATAGACACCAATCTGCCTCTGTCTTAAATGCTTTTATAAAATTCTTCATATCAAAATTCCTACATTACCAATAGAAATATTTTCCTGTAGCCAATACATATGCACCTAATACTGCATTGGTGGTTATATGTGCTATGGCTGTGGCCCAAATATCACGAGTTTTAATATAGAACAAACCATAAATTATACCACACAGAAATCCTGCTAACACCTCATTGTGTTCAATAGCAAAAATTGCTGCGACTATCAAAAACGAAGGTAAATGAAGTTGACCAATGTCAATATCTAGAAAATCTGGAGTGCGTGCGGTACGCAAAAGATATCCACGCCAAAAGAACTCCTCAATTATGGAAATCACAAAGGCAGAACCAATAAAACGGATAGATGTCATAAAAACACCACAAACACTAGGAGCATATGGCGTTGCCTCTAGAGGTTCACGCAATTCTCCAAAAGGCTTAACTGCCCATATCTCATACAAATTGGCTAAAGATGGGCAAATGCTCTTTACAAACTCTGTCTCAAGCCCAATCCATAGAATAAATACACCTAATCCAATTCCTATTGCTGGTAATATGTGCTTTACATTTAATGCACTATAATATCTCCATGGTCTGCATATAAATAAAGCAATAACGCAAATTGCTGTGCGAATAGCATAAAGCATTGGCAATGAAACTAAATTTAGGGATTTAATATCTTCTGTTTCTGATCCCTCTGCAATGTGCATCATATTTGCCAATAGAACAATACCAAGCCACAAAACGAATGGAACCGCATGCCTATATGCTGCGAGGTCCATCCTTCGTGCTTTTTTACTATTTTTTTTTGCTGGTTCAGCTGTCTTTGTGTCGTTTGAATTCATTGCATTTATCTTATCATATAATTAAAAAATGAGCAAGAGCAAAAAGGAGCATCTACGCTTTATGGTGGCATCTTTTCTCTTCACAAAAAGTCTAGAATTTGAGTATTTTATAGCTCTTTTATGGATAAAGCCCTAATTATCACGTGATTTCTGCCACCGATTGCCTGAAACACAGCAGAAAAACACACCAGCAATACCTAAAACTAACCACACAAGGATAAGTGCTGTCCACCCCATCCTGTCCGCCACAAAACCATAAAATCCCGCACATAATGCCGATGCAAAATATATTATGCTGTTAAATGCCCCTGTAACTGCGGCTGACATTCCATATTTAGCAAAATGATATGGTAATTGAGTCAAAAACATATGATTAGAGCCCCACATTGCAGCTGTGCTTAATGAGAGAAAGGATACACATATCCAAGCATTCGTGTTGCGTGTGAAATATATCCCCAAAACAGCAAAAACAGCAATTCCAAACATCAATGCCGCTGTATATAGTTCATTCTTAATATGTCTATTGTTAAGCCAATTTGCTGTATAAGTGCCTAAAACACTGACAAATGGAACAACAACTGCAATTAAGGAAGCCATTGATGAGGTCAAATCAAATTGCTCCTTAAGGAAGGTTGGCACCCATGATTCAACTCCATCACGCAAACCACCATTACATAGCAAACCAAAAAGCATCAACCAAATGCCTGACGCAACAATTATTCCAATTATTGAATGTTTTTTTATTTGTGTGGTCGTAGTATCGCCACCAACTGTTGAGGTCTGTGCAAATTGCTTTACTCTTTCTTTTGTGCAAACCACATCCATAACCTTTAGATATTCGCGCAAAAATCTATGCCCTAGTACCCAAACTATAAAGGCTACAAAAAGTATTGCAGCAGAAACAAAAAAAACGCACCGCCATGTTGTAAATTTAAGCATTATGCCTGGAATAACAAAAGCCAAAACAGCTCCGACACTGCATGCAGCACCTATATTCGCACCACATCTTAAACGCCTTTCATCTGGAATTTGATCCGTAAACACGCGAATAATTGGTGCCCAAAGCATAGAATGGAACAAGCCATTTAATGCCCACACAAGCACCATTATCCACACATTGCTCACCAAACCCATTAGCAAATTACATATTGTTGCACCTAGCAAACCTATGCCAATCATATACTTAGGCAAATAACGAGAGCCCAATATGCCATTAACCATCTGTCCGGCACCATACACTAGCATATAAGCTGTGGTTATATAGCCACCATAGGTCTTTGTCAAAAGCCCCTCTGTAATCATTTCTGGCAAACAGGCAGAGAAATTCTTTCTACCTATATAACTGCAAACATATGCTAAAAAACAAAACCAAAACAATTGATTAGCAAACGCAAGAATTTGTTTTTGTGTCCAGCGACTATCACTAGTCTGAGATATTGTTTGTAAGTTCATACACAAATTAACGCCTCAGAATCCTCACTCCTACAACAATATTTTATCTAAAAATAGACAACCTATTATTTACTTTTTAATTAAACTTGTCGTAAAAAATAGATTTAGGAGAGCCTTTCGAATTTAGAACAGCGGTAACTGCTGCAATCATTCCTGCACTACCACAGAGGTATACAGCCACATTGTCCGTTGTTGCCATATGCTTTGTTATAGCATCTGTTACTAAACAATTGTCATATTGGAAGGACATTGGTTCAGTTGGTGCTGTAGCTATTGCTGGATGATAGACAAAATTTGGTTCTGAAGCCTGAAGAGCTAGCAGCTCATCAAGATAAGGAAGCTCATCTACCGTATTTGCTCCATAAATAAAGGTTACCTTACGGTTAAAGCCATTTTCTTTAAGTGTGCGGAGGAGTGACATTACTGGTGAAATTCCAGAGCCACCTGCAACACAAAGCAAATCATCCGTCTCATTTAACTCTGCATAACCACTATATGGTGCAGTTAAAGACAATTCCTCACCTACAGAAAGCTTTTCATGAACGTATGTTGAAAGCTTGCCTCCTGGCACAAGGCGCACATTAATCTCAATTGCACCTTTTGAAGAAACGGGTGTGGCTATGGAATATGCTCGAGAGACACCAAACATCTTTGGTCCATCAACCACAGCAAAGGCACCAGGCAAATATTCAAGTGGCTTTGCTAGCTCCAAGCGCACCCTCATAATATCTTTTGCAACTAGCTCACGCTCTGTAACAACACCCTTGCATAGATAAATACCCTTTAATTCACCAGGCAAAGATATAGTCATATCTGAGGATACTGTCACACGACAAGCCAAATGCCACCCATCCTCCAACTCCTCTGTGGAAAAATGCTTTTGCTCCTCTACTGTTGGAGGGATTCCCTTTGGTTCAAGAATTTGCACCTTGCATTTCCCGCAAAAGCCTCTACCTCCACAAATTGTTGGCACAAATATGCCAGACTCTCTTAATGCCACAAATAAAGATTGCCCTGGCTCTACCGTCACCTCGCGACCATCTGTAAGTGTTAGTTTAAACATAACATTCTCCAAAATTACTTAATTAAAACGAAAGAACAAGCAAGCCACTTGTTGGGACAGCAACTTGAGAGAAGCCCGCAGCTGGTGCTAAAATTTCCTGCTCTCCTCCAATTGAATCGTAAATAATAGCCTTAATTGCTGGACGATTCAATGAAACAACAATGCCATCTTGACCAGATGCATTAATTATAGAAATGCTCTTCGCATTGCTCTCTGGTTTAACAACAACGCCAGAGGAATACACTGCCACAACCTCATCCTCATCATTATATGCCGATATATGCTGATAGTTTGACGAAGCTAAGCGAGGCACAAACCTTCCTTCTAGCAATGTAGAACGATGCTGCTCTCTGAAATTTAGCCAGAATTTCAATGCTTTTCTATGCTCCTCTGGAAGTTCCTCTAATTTAACAGAAATCTGAGGCACACCAAAAATAACATTCAATAGCTGAAGCATTGCTGTCTTGTAATCTGCCTGCATATTCCATTCTAACATATCGGAATGCACTGCAGTTTCACCAGAGAGCAAACGCAAATCAACAATACCTACACGATTGCGATTAATATCACCTGGACAATCTGCTACACGGAACATATTTCCATATTTACGGATTGCTGGACCAATATAAGACTGACGGAATTCAATTAACACATCTGGATTAATTGCTTTAAGGCGGCGAACCACCTCTGTAAGCAATGCATCAACAGCATGAGCAACTGACTTTATATCACGCCCAGCATAATCCTCTGCAATAGCAGGGTCCTCTCCTTCTATATGAAAATTATCAATAAAATCAAACTTAAATCCGTCTAGCTCCCAATCTCGCATAGCATTTTCATAGGTCTGAATCAAATATTCGCGCACTTCAGGGAAGCGAGGATCAAGCACGAGTGCTTGAGTATTTCCACCTCGGAAATATAATGATTTATTCTTAAAGCGTTCATAATGCTTACTATGTACACCAACAAAGCAAACTGAATACCAAAGCAATAATTTTACATCAATTGCATGTAAGCGGCGTGCAAAATCGCGCATCCCATTCTTAAATCGTTTCTTAGAAGGCTCCCAATCTCCACAAAATGCGTAGCCACGTTTTTTATCATCAGTCTGCCAACCATCATCAATAATAATTCCATTTAATCCATACTCTTTAGCAAGAGCACACTCTGCCACCAATTCATCATCAAAAATTTCTTGATGATAGGTATACCAAGAAGAGTAAATAGAATCATATGCAGCCTTAGGAGGAATTGTTGGCTTATACTCATCAAAAGAGGAAAACCATTTCGATGCCTCTTTAAGTGCTTCTGCATAAAAGCAATCGCGCATATCAATTCGCAAAATAAATTCGTAATTTTGGATTGGGGCTTCCACCTGCTCAAACATTCGAATAGAGGTGGTCAAAGAGCACCCCTCCTCTAAAATACCACAATGAAAAACAACAAAGCGCAATGCATCTGAACATGCAATAAGAACGCGATTCCTATCTGCATTATTATTAATTTGAACTAATGGCACCTGTGTTGCCAAATCAGAATGAGTTTTACTCCACCAATTTGGTGGAATTCCGCGATAGAAACATCCTCCAGAAGTCCATTTTGCAAACATATCCTTTTGAGGAATAGTATTGTCTAATCTTAAAAAAGGAGGAGTAATCGGGGCTGGAGCTGAAAGAGAAACCTTCAAAAGCTCAAGCTTTGGCTCTACAAGCTCGGAGGATGAGGTTATTTTCCAATCACCCAAATCACCTACAACAGAAAATTCACCTAAAAGTTGAGACTGAATGCTCATAAAAATTCTCCTATAAAAAAGTTTAACCTATTAATGTTATAAATTATAGTTTATTGTTTAAAAATAAGCAAGTCTCAACATACCCTGACAACAAAAAGCTTATTGCACTTCAAAAACCTCATTTACCAACAAAACCTCATGAGTTTTTGAGAAAAATTCAAATAAACCACTCTAATTGTGCTAGAGCACATTTTTTATTGAGCATAAGAAAAATTTAATGTATAATATATTCAAAATAGTAGAGAGAGTAACACAACTCAATTTTTTAGAATTTTCACTTATATTAATCGAGGTTAATTATTATGCTAGGTGCATTTGCTGGAGACATCATTGGCTCTATTTATGAATTCAACAATATAAAAACAAAAGACTTCCCACTTTTTAGCAATTCTTGCTTTGCAACTGATGACTCTATTATGACGGCGGCTGTTAGTAATGCATTAATCAACTACCTACGCTCTGACAAAACCGTAGATGTACATATCATGCTTGCTAAAGAAATGCGCCGCTTAGGAAATCTCTTTCCTAATGGAGGCTATGGTGGTAGTTTTCATCAATGGCTTAAAAACCCACAATGGGGACCATATAATAGCTATGGCAATGGCTCAGCTATGCGTGTGAGTTCTGCTGGTTGGCTAGGTAATTCTATTGAAGAAGTTACTGAATTGGCAACCTATAGTGCCGAAGTAACCCACAACCATCCAGAAGGCATTAAAGGAGCAGTTGCTACTGCTATTTGTATTTACCTTGCACGACAAAAGCTTCCAAAGGAAGAAATCCGTGAATATATTTCTAAGAACTTCTACTCTCTAGACTTTACCCTAGACGAGATACGCGATAGTTATATGTTTAACGAGATTTGCCAAGACACTGTGCCACAAGCGATTGAAGCCTTTTTAGAAGGAAATGATTTTGAGGATGCCATTCGTAATGCAATCTCTATTGGTGGCGACAGTGATACAATCGGAGCTATTACTGGTAGTATTGCTGAAGCTTATTGGGGAATCCCTGAAGAGATCAAAAAGTATGTGCTTTTCTTTCTTCCTATCGAATTGGGTAATGCATACTCAGAATTCAAGTTCTATCTTAAAGAAAAAGCTGAAGCATCTGAAAAAAACATGGAAGCAGATGAAAACACAATTGAAGCAGACACTGTACTTGATGAAAATATTTCAATTGAGGATTAAGCTATGCCCATGACAAAAAGTTTAGAGGATTATCTTGAAGCAATTCATTGCCTGATACAAAAAACTGGTAGTGCTCATGTAGCAGAAATTGCTAAGAACGTTGGCGTAAAAATGCCATCCGTAAATAATGCTGTTATTGAGCTGTCCAAGCTAGGTCTTGTCACCTACGAGAAATATCAGTCCATTAAACTAACAAAGGCAGGTGAAGCAGCTGCGGTGTCAATTTATGAACGCCATAAAATGCTAACGAAATTCCTTATGCAATTAGGTGTGCCTGAAGATTGCGCAGAAGAAGATGCATGTGCAATGGAACACATTCTCAGTGCCACAACTATCGATTGCATCAAGCGATTTGTTGCAAAAGAATAAAACAAAAAACACTTACGTGTTATAGCGAAAGGAGTAGTATTATGCTAGATTTAAGATTTTACGGAGCCGCCCAAACAACCACTGGCTCAATGCACATTATTGAATTTGACGGCAAAAAAATATTACTTGATTGTGGATTAGTTCAGGGTAAGCGTAAAGAATCCTTTGAACTTAATAGACAATTTCCTTTCGATCCAAGAGAAGTCCACGCACTAGTCCTATCACACTCCCATATTGACCACAGTGGCAAAATTCCTGCCCTAGTAAAACAGGGCTTTAGGGGAAAAATCTATGCAACAAGTGCCACATGTGACTTGTGTGAGGTAATGCTACGTGACTCAGCATTTCTACAAGAGCGCGATGTTGAATTTGTAAACAAACGCAGAAAAAAACAAGGGAAAAACCTTTTTGAATTACTTTATGGACAAGAGGACGTTGATCGAGCACTAGAGCTTTTCTCCCCTCTTGATTATCATACTGGTGTTGAAATTGCCAAAGGTCTAGAGCTCAACTTCAATGATGCTGGACACATTTTGGGTTCCGCTGTCTCTATTTTAGATTATAAACGCGATGGAAAGAAACGACGCCTCGTTTTTACTGGCGACTTAGGTCAAAGAAACACTCCTCTTTTGCGAGATCCAGAGCCTGTCCCTGACACTGATGTTCTCATAACAGAAAGTACATATGGCGACAGAAATCACCCTTCACGCGAAAATATTCGAGGCCGATTAAAGGACTATATCACGTTTATCTATCAGCATCGTTCAAAATTGATTATCCCAGCATTTAGTGTTGGAAGAACTCAACAACTACTTTACATCTTGAATGGGCTGGTTGAGTCACATGCTATACCACCAATCCCTGTTTTTGTAGATAGCCCTCTTTCGAAAAAAGCAACCGAAATTACAGAGCATCATCAGGAATGCTACAACAACAACCTTATTGGTGATGTATTAAAGGGCGATGATCCATTCAAATTCCCTGGCCTACAATTCACCAATACTGTTGAAGACTCTATGAAGCTAAACGATGCCAAGGGACCTATGATTATTATATCTGCATCTGGCATGTGCGAAGGTGGGCGTATTCTTCATCATCTACGCAATAGTGTTAGCAATCCACTAAACATTATTTTGATTACGGGCTTCCAAGCTGAAAACACTCTTGGTAGGCGCATCGTTGAACAAGCTCCTATAATCAAAATTTTTGGAGAAGAGCACGAGCTTCGTAGCACTGTATTCACGATTAATGGATTGTCAGGACACGCTGATCGTGAAGGACTATGTGATTATGCAGCAACCCTAGGAAATGTTCAGCAAGCTTTCTGTGTACATGGAGAAAAAGAATACTGCGAGGCACATGTTGAATCGTTGCGTAAGCTTGGCATCCCAAGTGTACATATGCCTGTACAAGGGCAACTATTTAGGAATGTATAACACTCTCTGAATATCAGAATAATTGATGTAGAATTATAGCGATTGCCGATTATTACCACAAGAAATATTGTGACTAAAAATTTGGTGGCACTATAGAAAAAAGGGGCAAGATTTCTTGCCCCCTTTTTCTATTTAAAACAATCATACCACATCTGTGTTATTGATTGTTATATCGGCTATACTACCCTATTATCCAACGCGTAGTACACTATTTAGTGTACCTAGACCATTTTGTGTCCAATCACGGTCTGGATCTGGGTCAAGTGTCCACACTCCATTAATTACGAACTTATACTCATAGATTCCTGGAGGTAGAATAATTGTTGCGGTAAAGATGCCATCACCCTTCTTATCAACGAGCTTCTTATCTGTAGGATTCCACTCATTAAATGATCCAGCAACATAGACCGTGCTACCTGGCTCAGCTTTAACTGAAAGCACTACGCGCTTTTTCTTTGGTTCTGCCTTAACAGCAACATCTGCGGTGCTCTTTCTTGAGCGTGTTGTCTTTTTTACGCATGCGTTCATTATTAAATAACCTTTCCTTGCATACCTATATTTATTATTACCTCTTTGAATGCGGGCATATCCTACTCTATTTTATAAAAAAAATCAAGCAAAAATAAAATTTTTAAACCGTAAAATATCTTGAATTTTAAAGCCTGAGATTAGCTCTAAAGCTTAATTTAATTTCATCATATTATTGATGTTATTATACTTCATAATTAGACTAATTGCCTTTACGAATAATACTAGAAAAAATATTACGCCGAGCCAATATATTTTCACCAGATAAATTGTTCACTATATCGCAAAACTCATCCACTACAGACTGATCTCCATCTGCAAGCTCTTTGCTCTCATATTCGCGAACCATTATTGATGATTTATTTGAAATAGGAAAATACTCACGCCAATGAACAGGCACATTATGCATATTCCCATCACCACCAAATACTGAAACTGTTGTTACACGCTCTTTTGAATAAAACCCATGTGCAATAACACTTATACGGGCATCTCGCCCCAAACGTTCCGAATTCTTTGCCTTAAGAATGGCTTGCGTCTCAAAATTAGGTCCTCTAAAATTACTATCTCCATAATAATTCAATAATGTTTCCATCTCCCAAGTCGATGAATGCTTTTCTTTATCTCCATAAATTTTACGAAGAGGTCTAAGCTGTTGATATATTGGAATAGCTAACAATGGTGCAAAGGCAAAATAAAGTGCTTTAAAATATTCGCAATTAAAACGCTTAAAAGTAGCTTCTGCACGATCTATATCAAAATCATAATACCGATTTGGAGGTGTATCTAACTCCTGCGAATTCAAATGCTCTGCTGTTATTATATTTATCTTAAATTGTTTATTAAAAGTAAAATCATCACCAAAGCCAATACTTCTGTCATTAATTAGATTTAACATTTGTTTCTGTGCTAATGGTGTGAATAATATGCGATATTCTTGCTCATCATTACGATTTAATGTCTCAAATAGCAATTCAAATTCTCGATTTCCCATCAACGTATATTGCGACTCATCATCAAGATTTTCTGAAAACTTTTTGAGGCGCTTCATAGCACGCTTCTTACGCCGATTATCAAAAAATCCGTTTTTATCATTCCCAGAATGCTCTGAAGGTTTTCTCAAAAAAGTAAGATTTGGGGCAGCTTCATTTCCATATATCAAGCAATGATTAGTGGAATAAACTGGTATTGGAGCATCAACAGAAGCTGTCAAGGTTTGTGTTCGAGTAACATAGGATGCTTTACCATCTGGCCCTATCGTTCTAACCTTCCATGTTATCACTTTTGTTCCATAATATGTCTCTGTCCCCCAATCCTGACTCAAAATCTGGGCAACTACAAATGGATTATCATTAATTTCTCCACTTTGAGCAGCAACTACTGATTGATTTTCTGGTAAATCAGCCAATCCATAATCATTAATCAATTCAGAAAGTCGCCCCTCATGAACATAATTGTCAAATTCAAGCTTAGGAACCACTTGATGAATCATGTTCGTAGTAATTCCCCAATCGTAAAGCTCATTGAGGGGTTTCATTTGCTCCCAAGCCTTGTTCTTGAGTCCCTCAATAGCATTATTAAGCGATTCAATATTACCAACAAGGTTTTTTATGCGGGGATTTAAATATCTACAAACAAATATCAGAAAAAACAATGAAACTACTATACCAAAGCCATGCCAACCAGTAACAACTTCATTTTTTGCATATGAAAACACCCCAACAATAAGTATGGCAACAATACAAAAAACAAGGATTGACCTAAGGCTACGGTTAAACGAGTTCTTAGATTCTAGTTTTTCTTTATTTGCCTCTAGTTTTTTTATTTTTCGGCACAATGCCTGATTAGCGGCACGATCAACACCCGACCGTTGTTCTAATTGCTTAAATGTACTATCTACTACATCATAGAATTTTTTTCAAATTCTTTTGCATAGCGTTCTAGAGGATCATAAACATTCTCATGCATCTACGATTGCTTAAAAGAAAGTGCTTGCTGCTGCTTTCTTAATTTCTGTAGAAGCAGAGAATGGAATACGTGTAGTATAACCAGCACGTGCAGCAACTATCATTTTTGTTGGCCAACGATAGACATCTGTATTCCACTGAAGCACTGTATCATTATACAATTCACGTGCTGCTGTAATCTCACGCTGAAGGTAATCATTCTGCTGCATAGCAGAAGCAATAGCTTGATGAGCCTTTAATTCAGGGTAAGCCTCTACTTGTGGAAATAAACGACCAAACCCTGCATCAATATGCTGCTGCATTACATTTCGATTTGCATCTGGAGAGCCTCCCCCTCGATATGCTGCAACAGCCTCCATAACCTCTTTATCCAAATTAATTGCCTTATCTACAAGCGGAGCAACATTTTGAAGAATCTGTACTCGTTGATTTAAATAGTTATCAATCTTCGAAGCTTCAGACTGAAGCTTTTGCTGAAGTTGAAAGAAATAATTTCTAGCAGCGATCTTTTTGAACAAGAAAACAACACCAGGAATTATAAAACAACACCAAAGCAAAATCTCAAACAAGGTTGAACCCCAACCTACTTTTACTTGCAACTGACGTTCAATAACATTAATGTCTCTACCCGCCTGATTTACTGGTCCAGATAATTCATCTAATTCATTTGCCATAACATTTCCCTTTTATTAAAAATTATTAAATTATTAAGAGATTCTTTTCTTATTATTGTAGCAAATGATTAATTACTGTGCAAGTATACAAAAACAAAAGCCACAAAAAAACCCGAGGAATAAAAATATGTCCTCGGGAAAATGGCTCCGGTGGCTGGATTCGAACCGGCGACCAAAGGATTAACAGTCCTCTGCGCTACCGCTGCGCTACACCGGAATAGTGTATGCAATTTAGCATTTGCTAAATGAATGGGGAAAATTTATCATAATTAATCCCAACATGTCAATCAAAAACGTTAGACAAAAAAATTACTATTGAAAAAATTAACTAGTTATGAAATAATATAAATATCTCTTTTTGTAAGGGGGCGACAAGGTTTCGACGGGATGGTTGAGGCCTTGGTTGCGTGCCGAGGACCCGGTAGACTCGTCAACATCCGGAAAAAACTAAATGCAGACGAACAGTTTGCTCTTGCTGCTTAATTTTACACAGCAACGTCGAAGCACCTACACCTGCTAAGTGTGGAGACGTCATTCAGCAGGTTGGTCTTGAGTTGAGTAGCCGGACTCAAGGCGACATTTTACGCGGATACTGGCGTGTATAGTGGTGTGTTCCTTCACAGCTATACAGGCGAGACTTAAGTAGGAAATACGCACGTAGATGCTAAGGTTGCTTCATTTCGGACGGGAGTTCGACTCTCCCCGCCTCCACCAATTTTTTAGTGAATAGGTAATAGTGAATAGGTAGTAGTGAATAGGTAGTAGTGAATAGGTAATAGTGATGAGTAAAGAGTTGAGTGAGAAGCGGTGTGGGATGTGGTGCGATTGACCATTTCACCAAAGTTTTGAAAACATAATTATTCGTTATTCACTATTCACTATTCACTAATAAAAGGTTTCAACAATGTCTGAATCAATTCTTTCTACCAAATCAAAGGCATTTGCTTTACGCATTGTGAAGTTATACCAGTTCCTTCGTGAACACAAAGAGTCTGTTATTGGTAAGCAGATATTGAGATCAGGCACATCTATTGGTGCCAATATTGCGGAAAGTCGCTATGCACAAAGCAAGTTGGATTTTATGTCAAAACTCCAAATTGCGCTCAAGGAAGCGGCAGAGACACAGTATTGGCTAGAACTTTTGCGCGATACTCGGATAGTTGAATCCGACCAAGATTTCGTCTCTCTTTGTGAAGACTGTACAGAACTTATCAAGCTATTGACTTCTAGTGTAAATACAGTAAAGACTAAGTAAGTGCTATTTATCTGATAGACCTGGTTTTTTCATGCGCGTAAAGTGCGCTTCATGGCATGCAATGCCGCTTCATACGGCAAAGCCGTGCTTCATTTGTCCGCCTGACGATGAAGCAGCGCAAGCGCTATGAAACATGCCTTCGGCATATAAAGCACTTCGTATAATCGGAAAATATTGATTTGTTTATTATTAGCACATAGGGATGACTATTATGGAAAAATACTCAAATAAGCTTGTTGAACTTTCTATCAGTTTTGCTGTTGAAATATTAAATTTAGTTAACAAATTGAAGCAAAATAAAAAGGCGATTATTTGTAAGCAACTAGGTAGATCAGGAACAAGTATTGGTGCTAATATTCATGAAGCTCAATATGCACATGGCAAGTCTGATTTTATAGCAAAGCTTCAAATTGCATTAAAGGAAGCAAATGAAACAAATTATTGGCTTTTGTTACTTATGAAATCTAATCAAATTTCGTCGGATGAGTATAACCGTTTCGATGAACTTTGCCGTGAAATTAGAATTACTTTAATTGCATCCATAAATACAAGTAAGAAAAATCTTTCTTAATTTTTAATCATATTTTATAGCTGATTTACAAGACCCATTTTCTATCTTTGTGAAAGGTTATGGGTTTTTCTTTATATCCCTATAAATCAAAGACTTATAAATGTTTCACGTGAAAAATTTGGTGAATTTTTAGTGGGACGTAGAGAGCGAGTAATCTTTCCCTTTTGAACTAAATTGCTCTATAACTCTACGGTCTATTATAATAGCTGAATATGCAAAGTCCGAAAAATTAACCCTCCTAAAATCAATGACTTACAAAAATTTGTAAGTTTTTATAATTGTATCCATTATCAACCATTTGTAATAAACCGTAGAGAGTTTACACCCCATTTTGTGTAGTTTTACACACCCATTTAACCGTGCAATCTTATTGAAAATGGTAGCTCAAAATGTTATACTGAAATCATAAAAATCAAACTGGTGACAAGCTACTTTATAGGAAAACCAATGGACACTAACAAGCAAAAACTAAGGATTAAGGATTCCCCATGGAATCCTCCAGAGAGCTATTTGCGTCCAGAGAAAACAAAGACTCGAGTTCCTAAGAAACGCACCCAAGGACTCAACGGCCCACTGAACCGAGATAACCTAGTGTCACCACACAAAAAGAAACCTTGGTTCAAACGCCTTGCAGCATTCTTGCATTCCCTAGTGGACTATCTGGTGCCGATAACAAAGCCCCACACATGCCCTGTGTGAGGCTTTTTTCGTTTAATGCGAGCAACCAATGGTTGCTAGCCTTAGAAGGGCTTGTAGGAAAGAACAGAAGGCATAAACTTCTATTTATAAGTATATTTACTTTACAGACCTTGCTTGTCGTTTAACAAAGACAAAAGGAAATCGTTGTTATATTTAAATTCGCGGTAAATTAATTTTGCGCCACGATCTAAATGAGCTTTTATGTATCTTTGAAAGTATTCATCATCATCAATATGTCTTTTTTCAGACATTTCTATGAGACATTTATATAAATCATCCCATTCTGATGTAATTGTTTGTCTATTTAATTCCAACCCATTATTATCAAGATTAAAATCTTTTTCTTCTAATGGAATTTTGCTTTTTATTGATAAAGAAATAGACAACTTTGAAAGGATAAATGGAGGATACCCTATACTGGCAGAAATTTCTTCAAAGATGAGCATTGTTTTTTTTGATGTTCTAATTTTAAAAATCATTTTTACGCTCCAAAATATGAATTTTGTATAACAACTGTACGCTTGTCGTCTTTGTTTTCTAGCATATATGTTGCTGCAATCTTTTTCTCTAGCATTTTAACATGATAATTATTGATTTCTTCATCCGTAGAAAGAATAAAAATTTGACCATTAAGTTTACTAAAGAAATTTTTAGAGATATTATTACGATGTTCTTTGTCGATTCTTGCAAATGGTGTATCTATAACGAATGGCAAATTATGGTTACACAATTGAATCAATGAATGGTAAAGAGCCATAATAAAAATTTGTTTTTCGCCATTTGAAAGCGATGATTTATCAATTTCAATAGGTAATGAGATATTTGTAAATGTTTTGTTTTTAAAATAATTTATAGCATCTAAATATGTATCTGCTTTAGATAGAGAATATAGTTTTTTTATAGCTTTATTGCCCCAAAGAATAGACAACTGGTTTTCTGTGTTTGAGAACAATGCATCTAACAATTTTTCTTTGGATAAATCATCTGTTCGGTATATGTGTGTATTAAAACGCTCATCAATATGTATATCATCAATAAAATGTTTTTTTCGCATCAACAAATTAATCTCTTTTCGAAAATAGTCTTCGACTCTTGATATTTGCTTATTATATAGAGTTGTTTGCAGTTTATCTAGCATTACTATCGCTCTGGCGGAAATGTCATTTATTGATTTACTTTTAAGATCAGATTCCAACCTTGCTTTAGTTGATGAAAGGGATTGTTTTAATTCATCCAAAATTTCTTTTTGTTCTACTATTTGCTTTTCTAATTCAACCCGTTGAACTAATAAGGTACTTTTTTCTTCGAAAAGTTCAGCCCTTTTTTTCATATATTCTTTTACGCTTGTTATATTGCTAGAATCAATCTCTTTGCGTAATTTGTTACTTAAATTTAGCGATTGTTTTATTGCTTTTTTGCATTTAGATATTTTTTCTTTTTCAAAAGACAATATGCTATTAATTTGATTTAACAACACAGAACTTTGTTCTATAGAAAGATTTAAAATAGGTTTCTCTTTAGAACCAAACAATGAAAATGCTTCTTTCTCGATTTCTTTTACTTTATCACGTATTAATGACTTTATTTTTTTTGTATTAATAACTTCACAAAAATATGTGTACTTTAATCCAGAATTTTCACGTTCAATTTGACCTTTTAATTCGTTGATTTGCTTTTCCAACATTATAAAAGGAACGACATCATTTGCCCATTTTCTCAATAAAGAATTAAATGTTTCACGTTTCTTAGTTTCTTCTTTTAAGGAACTCACTCTCTTTTTTAACTCTTCTTCTGTGGTTCCTCCTTTTTGATAATATTCTTTTTCCAGACTATCTAGTGTTGATTCCAAATCTGCTATAGAATCTATACAAAGAGCCAACTTAGAGGTTAAATCAGAATATGTTGTTTCATTCGATAGAACTTTTTCGTTAATTTCCCAATACTCGTTAAGTGTCGTACTTGATGCAGCAACATCGGTAGAAATCCGTTTAAAATTTTTACGCATAATATCAAAAGTATCATAACCGCATAAGGTTAGAAATGCGTCTTTTATACGAGAACTACCGCCTTCATCTAAGAAAAAGTCAGCGATTTTCTCGCCATCGAAAAAATATAAATTAAATAATTCTGGTGGGATAAGAGATATAATGTATTTTTCAAAGTCAGCGATTTCTTCTTCATTCAGAGAAAAGCCATTTTTTTGAATTGAAAAAGTTTCTATTAATGACTCTTCTAGTTCCCATTTACGAGTTAATTCAAAACAATCCTCTCCCTGTCCATTATTAATATTTACACTTAACTTTACAAAAGATATAACAGGACGAGTTATTTTGGCAGTATTATTGATAAGTTTAATTATAGACTTTATATAGAATGAGTTTAAATTCTTATACCCCATACTTTTATATCCATAAAGACATACACGAATAGCCGTAAAAAGAGTAGTTTTACCAGCTCCGTTTTTACCACCGATTAATACAATATTTCGATCCTCAAAAGGTTTTGTTTCAAATGGAGTTGTTCCTTCATAAGACCCAAAATTATGCAAAATAATGTTATTAATTTTCACTGTTTAATCCCTTTTCAATGCTATCAAAATGTAGCCATCCTTGGTTTAAAATTCTATCAAAAGCCTTTGTTATCATTGAACTTTTTGTATAGTTTTTATTAGCTTCAATTTCTATAATCAGTTTAGAAACAAGTTCAAACTCAACTCCATTTTCAATGCAAAGTTTTTTTATCTCTTCAATTACATCGTTTTCAAAAACAGGAACTTTATATTGATCCCATGGGAGACGTTTTCCTTTAACCTCAAAGTATATATCCACTAATTTTCTTCTTGTTAAATCGCCTTCTTTGTCCCATAATTTATCAATACATCTTAGTTCCTCAATAGTTAAAAGCGACAATCCTGTATCATTTTCTAATTGTAATAACTTTCGCAACATTTTTTGTCGTGTAATTAGGGTAAACGGACCCTCTCCTAGGTTACCATCAGATTTTCTATACATTGCACCATTTCGTCTTTTATATTCTCTAGCACCTGGTGTGGTTCGCATTTCTAATAGCCAATTCCTAAAGTTACTAAGTGGTATTAGCCACTTTTCCCCTCGGTCAATAAATGTCTGCAATGATTTATCTTCTTTTACCATGGTACAAATCCAACATCCAAAACGGGAATTGCCTGTAACGGGTAATTTTTCTTTATCAATTTCGCCAATTACACTTTGTTCTTCTCCTAGATTATTGCCTTGATACAATGAGAATAAGTATTTATTATCAGAACCCCATGGAGAAATTCCATCGTCCTTAAGTAAGAATTTCCACACATCTTCATTCGGTATTTCTGTAAGTGGATTATATACATAAGCATTCTCTATGTCACTATGCGGTACAAGTATCTTTCCTTCTATTTCCCTTGAGCGAATGTTGTTTGCTCGATATAAGCTTTCTGCCTTGCGAACACCCAACAATAAAACAACTTCTCCATTGTTTTTAATCGTATCAAGAGTATATGTATTCATTGGATGAATTTTCAATCTCTCTGTGCACCATCTAAAACCAGGGGCTTCTGGTGTTGGATATCCTAATCCAATTACCTTTGACCAAAAAGTATCCTCAATTTTTGGATAAATTATATCTGCCTTTATGTTAAGTTCATGTCCAACCTTGTTAATCATGTCTGACATTTTATGCATATAATCTCTGACAATAGGATTTTCAACCAATGTATCAGAGGAAACGATATGAACAGCTTTGTTTCGCTTCTCTGGAGGTAACCTCTTAAGCATCTCCATTACAAGACAACACAATAATGTAGAATCCTTTCCTCCACTAAAACCAATCATCCAGATGCGTTTATCATGTTGATAAACAACAGACATTTCTTGGATAATGTCTTCAAACACTTTAAATTCACCAGAATAAGACATTTATTTTCTCCTTAAAATCTTAAGCTCTTTTTGTTGTTCGTCTCTAGAAAGAGGGATGCCAATCTTTTTTTTAATTGTTGCACACGTTAATGAAATAGAATCTTCACTATTTAATACCTTACCATTTTCACGAATTGTTCTTCCTAACCATTCTGTGTTAGAGCGTAACCAATCAATATATGCAATTTTGGGTATATATTCATCCATTTTGAAATTCGGATTGTCGTAAAAGAATCTTCCCAGTTTACCAAATGAATTTATCGTAATAGCTAGAGTTACAATATAGTTCTCTCGCAAGGCCTTCTTTGTTAATGTTTTATTTAATACATCTTGCCATTCTGTGATGTTGTTAGTCAAAAGGCTCCAAAATCTAGATAAAAATTCAAAATCTAAATTATTACACCTACCATTATGCAAAATTTTTTGATTAGCCTTGTAAATCATATTTAACGTAAACAAACTAGAAGAGTTTTTACCTAAAATGTCTCGTTCTTTGTCTGTATAACGCTTTAAAAAGGGTATCGCCTCAATAATTTTTTTTGTTGCTACAGCAATTTCATCTCTGGAATCATATAGGGTAGATAAAGAATTAGATGTTTTTACTGCATGCTTATTTAAGTCCGTAAACATTTGTTGACTACGGGTCAAGCCTTCGTCTTGAAAAAAAACGATAGATATAGTTTCATTCTCAAGAGTGGAGTCTTCATTCATTGCTGCTTCAATAGCAGCTTTTCGATGTTGTCCGTCATTAATAAGAAAACGTGACGACATATCAATTTCTAAAATACCAATATCTGTGTTTATGTGTGGTAAAAAATTAAAAATACCATCAATAGATGCTGACAACGCAGAAAATACATATGTTTTTCTATTGGCTAATATATAGTCCTTAATTTCTGGGATACGTGTCTCATTAATTCGTCTTTGAGCTCTATATTCTGGGGGTACTACATCTTCATCAAATGGGAAAAGACGAGATAAAAGTTTTAAAGGAACCATAGTAATATAATAGTCCCTCCCAGCTTGATTTCCTTTTACTGCAGGGAAACGATAAGTAAAATCCATATAAATCACCAATAATAAAAAATATACTTAAGTACGTACTTAAGTATATCAAAATAATAATCAATAAAGCAACTAATTATCTCTAAATTTGTTTATCAATGATAAAAAGGTTACTCATCAAAATTTAAATCAGGTATAGAATCTATATCAAAGTTGTAGCCATTTATTGTGCTTTCAAAAAATACTTTAATTCTATTCATTGTTTCTATTTCGTTGTCAGTAATCTGTTCAACTA
>JAFUOX010000043.1 GCA_017481725.1 Kiritimatiellia bacterium
ATGTATGTTTTCATGAAATTTTTAGAATATACTGCATTCATAGTATCCCATTATCTCATAGTGTCATCATTTTTGAAATATGGGCATTGAACTTATTTTTTTCATTTTTCTTTTCGGTGTCTTTTATTTTGACACATTGCGTTGTATCTCATAGTCGCTTAGTATCATTGACTTGTTAAATAAAAATTTGGTATCATTTTGTTGTTACAATATATCATGTTTAATGTTTTTTTGAAGGGAGATTGATATGTCACAAAAATCATGGCTTGTAGATATGCTTCTATGTCTATTTCTTGGATATTTGGGTGTTCATAGATTTTATGAAGGAAAGGTTGTTTCTGGAATTATTTGGCTCTTGACAGGAGGGTTATTTGGTGTTGGCTATGTCATTGATTTTATAATTATTCTCTGTGGCGGAGCAACAGATTCTGATGGGTTGAAAATCAAGCCGTAGTAGCAAAATTCATTTTAAGGAGCGAGCCGGCAATCGGTTCGCTCTTTGTCTTTATACGTAAAAATAAAATATAGGAATGTGCTTTATGAATATTACAGCAGATATTAAATATGTTGGTGTAAACGACCACAAAATAGATTTATTTGAGGGGCAGTATGTTGTTGAAAACGGAATGGCATATAACTCTTATGTAATCAATGATGAGAAGATTGCCATTTTTGATACAGTAGATGCTCATTTTACCGATGAGTGGCTTGCTAATGTAGCTGAAGCTATTGGTGAGCGTAGCCCTGATTACTTAATTGTGCAGCACATGGAGCCAGATCATTCTGCAAATATTGCTGTATTTATGGAGCACTATTCATCTGCTACAATTGTTGCATCAGCAAAAGCATTTGCAATGATGAAAAACTTTTTTGGTACAGATTTTGCCGATCGAAGAATTGTGGTAGGTGAGGGCGATAAGCTTTCTTTAGGCAAGCATGAGCTAACCTTTGTGACTGCTCCAATGGTTCATTGGCCAGAAGTAATTATGACCTATGATTCCTATGACAAGGTGCTATTCTCTGCTGATGCTTTTGGTAAGTTTGGTGCTCTTGATGTAGAGGAGGATTGGGCTTGTGAGGCTCGCCGCTACTATATTGGCATTGTTGGCAAATATGGTGCTCAGGTTCAGGCAGTTTTGAAAAAGGCAGCTGGACTTGATATTCAGAAAATTTGCCCACTTCATGGTCCTGTCTTAACAGAGAATTTAGGCTATTATATTAACCTTTACAATATTTGGTCTTCATACTCCGTTGAGAGCGAGGGTGTAATGATTGCATACACCTCTGTCTATGGTCACACCAAGGTGGCTGTTGAAAAGCTAGCAGCAAAGCTTGAGGCTATGGGTTGCCCTAAGGTTGTTGTTAACGACCTTGCTCGTTGCGATATGGCTGAAGCCGTTGAGGATGCCTTCCGCTATGGCAAATTGGTGCTTGCAACAACTACCTATAATGCAGATATTTTTCCATTTATGAAGGAATTTTTGCACCACTTAACTGAACGTAATTTCCAAAAACGTACAGTAGGTATTGTTGAGAATGGTTCTTGGATGCCAATGGCTGCAAAGGTGATTAAAAAGCATCTTGAGCAATCAAAGGAAATAACTTATCTTCCAACAACCGTGACCATTCAGTCTGCCCTTAATGAGACATCCGAGGCACAGCTTGAACAGCTAGCTCAAGAGCTAATGGCATAGTAGTGCAAATTCGCCAAAAATTATCAATAATGTGGCTTGCAAAATTTCGGTTTCAACTGCCGAATTTAGGTTTAAGGAAATATTATGGGACTTTGCTGTTTTTTTCGCAATATTGTGTGCTGTGCTTCTATAATGCTTACTTCAAACTCCTTGTTGGCAGCATGGGTTGCAAATGAAGAAGCTGGTATGCTTAAAAATGGAGAGATAACAATAACCTATGAGGATGATAAAAATTATCCAGGAGGAATTGTTCTTAAAAGAGTAAAAAGTTTTCCTGCAGGTGAATGGTCTCTGAATTCGCTTGAGGAAATACAAGCAGATACAGGACTTGTCCCAACAACAATGGGTAGCAACTTCTGTACTCGAAATAATACTCTGGTTTCATATAGAATTCCTAAAACAATTCGCAGAATAGAGGATCGTATTTTCTCTTCATGCGATAAGATACGAACTGCTCCAAATCTACCTCCTCAATTAGAGAAAATTGGTTTTGATGCATTCTTTTGTAATTGGTCTGCTAAAGGCGAAATTGTAATACCGGCAGGAGTGAAAGTAATTGAGCGCAGTGCTTTTTATGGATGTGGCAATATTACTCGTATATCCTTTGCAAAGGGTTCTCAATTAGAGGAAATAGAAACTCTTGCATTTAAGGGATGTCATATGGTTGATGGCATTTTAGATTTTTCTGTTTGTAAAAATTTGAAGCGAATTGATCCTGAAGCATTTATGAACTGCGAACCAGATGTAGTCATTTATGGCGATGAATATAAAAAGCGTCTACAAGAAGGGCTAAAGGCTGCTGATAAGGAAAATAATTATCCTCGTGCTTCAACAGATTGGTTTGCTGGTGCATTTGGTATTGGCGTACATTGGACCACATGGTCTACAGATTCTGAAGGCAACAAAAATTCCTTTGATGAGGCAGTTGAGTTGTTTGATGTCCCTCGCTTTGTAAATCAAATTAAAGAAACTGGTGCCGATTATATTATATTTACATCTTCATGGGCAGAGCAGCACCCACCTGCACCATGTCCTGCATTAGATAAAATTATTTCAGGACGCACCACAAAGCGTAATCTCCTTTTAGAAATATCCAAGGCATTGGATGCGGAAGGAATTCGAACGATACTTTATTATAACCATGGCTGTAATGGAGAGGATCCAGAGTGGATGAAGGCAGTAGGGTACAGTGATAATCGTTTAGAGGATTTTGGTACAAATATTGTATCAATAGTTCGAGATTTATCATTGAGCTGTGGAAAATATGTCAGTGGATGGTGGTTTGATAGCCCAGGATCTATTTCTGATGCAGGTCCACATCAAGTTGCATCAGTTAAAATTGGTAAATATAAATTCCCATTTAGAGAATTAGCATTGGCTGCAAAGGCAGGAAATAAGGATTCTATTATTTCAATTAATTCGCAGGGTGGTACATTTGTATATTCACCATGTCAGGAATATTTTAGTGGAGAAGAGCTAATTTATTTTCCTTTGTCAGGACGCTTCAATGACCAAGGCATGCAAATGCATTTGTGGCTGACAATGGATAACCGTAATTGGGTACACACGGGTAAAGGATTCTCTGGTTTGCGTTTCAAGGATGAAGAGCTGGCAGATTTTATCAGCAAGCATACAAAGGATGGATGTGCAGTTACATTAAATGTTGATATTGATCGCAGTGGTTATTTAAATCCAAAGGCGATAGAGCAGATTAAACGAGTTCTTAAAGAAAAATAGTATATAAGTATGGGCGCACTTGTGTAGTGCCGAATGTGTTGGTTAGGAGTGCGAAGATGGGATGCAACCACCTATGCCAAGACTACGGGGTCAGGGAATACGGAAATGTCGTTGTGGGCATGCTTTGAAGCTATCGCCACTAGCACCGCTTTAATAATTATTATTAAGATGTAGTCTATAAAGAAAATGCAACATTGCACAACTAAATGCACCAAACGAGTTGCATTTACCTTTGCAAATTTAAAAAATGGTTTTACAATCTTGCGTGAGTAATTGTTGTTGACTGAGCAGGGGATTTTATGTTATCATAACAATACAAACTGAAACTTGTTTTTTATTGGAGTGTTTATGAAGAAATTATTGTTTGTTTTGTTTGGTGTGTTATTGTCATATGCTGCAACTGCTGAATGGATATATGATAGTGCTGCAAAAACCCTAACTCAAGGCACTACTGTTCTGCAAAATGTAAGCATAATTGATGGGGTAAGACTTAAAATTGGTAATAATAAGTCAAATACAACAATTGCCGATTTGGATCTTTCAACAGGTGTTGGCGACGGATATGTTATTGAAGTTATTGACGATAATGCTTTTGATTCAAATCCTAATATAACGTCAATAACGTTTCCTGAAACACTAATAACATTAGGTGGAGGTTCTTTTCGTGACTGTCCTAATTTGTCTTGCGAAATTAAACTTCCTTCTTCTCTTACTGGGTCTTTAAGTAGGACCTTCAGATCATCACCAATTACAGGTGATATAGTAGTTCCCGATGGAATTACTTATATGATTGAAACATTTTATAAAACATCAATTACTTCCTTGATTGTTGGTAAGGGTGTAACACAAATTGGTGGAAGTGATGGCTTGTGTGGTTCTGTTCAGACAATAACAAATGTTGTTTTTCAATCTGGTTGTAAAATGGGTCAGAATGAATTTATTTTTTGTGCAAACCTTCAAACTGTGACATTCCATCCCGGTATGAGTGGTGCATGGATTCAAACCTTTAAGAGCTGCTCAAACCTTACAGGAGATATTGTTCTACCTGATGGTGTAACCGATATAAAGGAAACGTTCTATCGTACAAAAATTACATCTTTCACTGCTGGTGCGGGATTAAGGAATATGGGTTATACTGGTCATGGCGATGGTGATTTTGCCCATTGCACTGAGTTAAAAAAGATAAAATTGAATAATGGTCTTCAGGTAATTGGTAGAAATACATTTGTGGGTTGCTCTGCAATCACAGAATTAGTTGTGCCTGATTCTGTAACGGTTTTTTATACTTCGCTTAGTGGCTGTAATGCTCTAACAAATATTGTGATGCCAAAAGGCTTGGAGACAATCACAAGTCGTGTTTTCACAGGTTCACAAAAGCGCGATATTTATTGGAGAGGCTATCCTAAAAATGGATTTACCTCTGGTGGACAAGATACGAATGATCCAATGTGGGATATGTATTCAAAAGGAGCATGTACAAACTGGATTCGTCCAACTGATACTGGATGGAAAACATTTGCTGAAACCTATCCGGATTATTTCTACCTTCCAGAGACAAAATATGGAGAGGGTGGCTGGATTGGCGGCTATAGAAGTAGTGCTTGGCAGATTGTTAAGTGGTGGCACGATTCTGCTTCTATAATTATTATTAGATAGTCATGCTCTAATTAGGGTATAACAAATAGCCCAGATATAGGCGTGTCAGACAAATATATGTTTGCACGCCTTTTATATTTCTTATAACGGCATTACCCCCTACGGTGAGAAGAGTTCTAATGAACCACAACTCGGCTGGTAATGCCGTTGTTGTTAATAAACCAAATTCCTCTTCAGAAGTCAATGACCAATTTTCGCCACGCTACTCCGTCACAGAGGAAGATAATCTAGGAGATCCATTATCTGAACAACAAAAAGAATACTTTGCTAATTCTAAAATTAGAGATGAACAAGGGCGACTTCTCAAACTTTACCATCTAACAAGCAATGATATTATTCACTTTGACAAATCTCGCCAAGGAGAAAACACTGGTGCATCCAATACATATATGGGATTTTTCTTTATTGACGACCCTTCGTACCTAAGAGGAAATATTAGGTGTCTCTTTTAAAAGCCAAAACCTGAGGTTTATTTCTATATAAAAATAGGTCAATAGACAAAGTAAATGCAACTAGCCAGTTCGACAGACTAAATGCACCGCATACCTTCAGAGGTAGTTGCATTTAGTTTGTCTTTTCACCCCCAAATTTTAAGTAATTACATTGAATTATGGCTGTTAATTTGTTAAGATTTAAATGAAACAATAGGATGTTGATGCTACTTTTGAAACGAATAAAGAAACATAGTCTTTCAAAACGTATTTGTTTACAAAAGTTGTAAGATTTTTGATATTGCAGTCTGTTATATCACAACATGTTACGCGACAACATTATAAATTTGTTCCTGATCTCGGAAATTATAATGGGGTATATACGGATGCTATGTTATGTAAGAAGTGGCGTATAACAGCTGAAGAATGGGCGTTTATTGATAGTTGTATAACAGATGTTTCTAAAATTAATGCTAAGTGATATATAATAGAAAATTTAAATGAAGGAGTAATACATGAAGGGCGATGCAGAAAAAATATTAAATATTCTTGGCAAGAATGACGCATTTATTATTCCAATATATCAACGTCCCTATAGTTGGCAATGGATGAATTAGTTCCAGGAGTATTTGTTTGCTTTCATGTAAGTACGCAAGAACGATGTATGGTTCTGCAACAAGCATTTGTTGGATTCCCTGATTTTGATGCAGAAGTTGTAGTTTCTAAAGGAATAGAAGAAGAGTGAAATTGATGAGCTATTGCATTAGCACAAGATGTAAAAGGATGTGAATATGACGCATGATGAATTAAAAAAACTTATTGATGATGGTGAGACTGTTCATCTAGAATGTAAGTTGGCGAAGAATGCTATTCCAACCAATTTTTGGGAGACGTATAGTTCATTTGCTAATACCGACGGGGGTACAATCTTGCTAGGCGTCAAGGAGGAGAATCATAAGTTCTCAGTTGTGGGTGTAGAAGATGCACGCAAGATAATTACTGACTTTTGGAATACTGTCCATGGTGATAAAGTAAGTGCTGTGGTTGTTTACGAGCGTGATGTAAGAATTGAGGATATCGACGGGAAGCAAATAATTGTCGTTGAAGTGCCGAGAGCGGATCGGGTGGATAAGCCTGTCTACGTTGGAGAAGATGTTTATAAAGGCTCATTTAGGCGTAATGGAGAGGGCGATTACCGTTGTTCGCGAGAGGATGTGACTGCGATGATTCGCGATAGTTGTGCCGAGACAGCTGATGCGACCGTTCTTGATGAACTTGAGGTTGCTGATTTGGATCAGGATTCTCTCCGCCGCTATCGTATTCTCTTTGACAATCTGAGGCCAGAACATGTTTGGAGACGCCTCGAGGATGCAGCGTTTCTCGTGAAGATTGGTGCGGCAAAGAAGCTGCGAGATGGTTCTATTCATCCGACGCTTGCTGGATTAGTCTGTTTCGGAGAGTTCTCGACCATCAGCGATGTGCTGCCGAATTTCTTTCTTGACTATAGAGAGCACTATCGCAAAGACACTCGCTGGACTGATCGCATTTGTTCTGGCGATGCAACATGGAGCGGCAATATTATTGACTTCTTTTTTAAGATTATTCAGCCAATTTGTGCAGGAATTAAGGTGCCGTTTAAAATTTCGTCAGATAATGTGACGCGGGATGACGATACGCCTATTCATAGGTCTGTGCGCGAGGTTGTCGCCAATGCACTTATCCATGCCGATTATCATGGTCGTCAAGGAATCGTTATAGACAAGTATCCTAAACGTATTGAGGTTTCAAATCCTGGTATATTGCGCATTAGCAAGGCGGTGGCAGTTGCAGGTGGAACGAGTGATGCACGTAATGCAAAAATATTTAACATCTTTTCACTTGTGAAGATTGGTGAGCGCTCGGGCATGGGACTTTCGCAGTTATATGGCAATTGGGAAGAGGCCGGCTATGCTATGCCGCAACTTTCTGAATCGTTCAATCCAGAACGTACAAAGGTGGAAATAGATGTGGAGGTTGCAGAAGAGGTTGCAGAAAAACAAAAAGAGGTTGCAGAAGAGGTTGCAGAAAAACAAAAAGAGGTTGCAGAAGAGGTTGCAGAAAAATTAAGTGAGACAGAAGAGAGAATAATAGCATTAATCCAATCTAATGCACATATTACGCAAAAGATGCTGTCTGAAGCAATAGGCATGACAAGACAATATGTCGGCCGACGTATGGATTCACTACAAGCCCGTAAAATTATACGCCGCATCGGGCCAGACAAAGGCGGTTATTGGGAAGTATTGAAAAAGGGTAATTTTAATTTCGACAGTTAAAGCCAAAGTTATCACATAACATTATTTGTATTAACAAGTTTCGAAAAAATATTTGTCCAGTAACCAGCAATTTTTGCTACGTAATCCCCCTCACGTCAGAAGAGAATGCAACCTACCTTGATGCTGTTCGTAAGGTCGATATGGCGGTCTATTAAATGATGATTGGCGTATTATAGCGATTGCAAAAAGGGGATAAATATCTTCCCAAAATAATTAAAAAAAAGCTCTTGCAGGGAGGAAATTTTTTGTGCTAAAATAATACGAAATGGGATAATCATATTTAGGACAATCCCGAAAGGTATTATTATGAACAAGACTCAAATGCAGCATGAAATTTTTGATAAATGGATACACCTATGTGGAAAAATTATTAATTTGTACTATGAAAATTATAAGGGTGCAGAGCTTCCACGCTCATACCTTGAAATTTTAATGTATTTAACGAAGGATGAAAATATTTGCGAGCCTTCCGTAATAGCGGATTCGCTTTGTATCCCACGCCAAACTATGACTTCAATAATTGACTCAATGGTCAAGCAAAAGCTAGTTAAAAGAATCCCTCACTTATCGGATAGACGTAGAATACAAATTGAAATAACCGAAAAGGGACGCAAGACTGCTGTTGAATTTAAAAATAGACTTGTTGAAAGATTTCATCAATTAATGGATAGCTCAAAGCAAAAGGCTGTCCTTGAAAAAATATCAGCCGCCTTAACTCTTATCGAAGAGGTTGAGTTTAAGGCATAAATATTACCAAAGAAAGGAGATGAGAAAATGAATAAGCATCTACTTTTAATGACAGGTATAACAATGCTTTCCTTTGTTTCTGGCTGCGTAAGCTTTGATGCAAGGGAAGCACGTCAAAATCAAACAGATGAGTTTATTCAAGAGTTGAAGCAAAAGGAAGCTTCACTTTTGGCAAAACCGCTAACCCTTGATATTTGCATCGCCACGGCTATGACAAATAATTATGAGGTCCGTTTGGCAGCTTTAGATACAGAGCTTGGGCAGGTAGCAAGAAATCTTTCTTTCTCTGCATTCCTCCCTCAGGTCACAATGGCAGCAGGATATACTGCTTATAATAAAGATCCTGTGACATCATCAAAGAGCTTTGAGCATGGTTCTGTTGATGTTGCTTTGCCAATTATTGCTCCAACCTCGTGGTATTTGTTTGATGCAGTAAAGCATAATGTAGAAGCAGCAAAGCTTGCTGAAAGCTATGTTCGTCAGGCAATAACTCTAGATATAACCTCACGCTATTTTGAAGTGCTTATTCAGGAGCAGTTAGTTGTTGCAATAGAGGCACAGCTTCATGCAGCAAAGGTTGAGAATGATCGCATTGATGGTTTGTTTAAGGAAGGCTTTGTTAGAGAATGGGAGCGCAATCAAGCTACAGCAATGCTATCAGAAAGAAGCTATGCTTTGGAGGAAGCAAGGAATCAGCTTCGCATTACAAAAGCAAAGCTTCTTGAAGCAATGGGATTGAATCCTCTTTCTGAATTTTCTTTAGATAAAAATGTTGTTCTCGCTCAAATGCCTTCTGGATCTATCGAGGAGCTTGTAATAAAAGCATTGGAGCAGCACCCAGAGCTTGCTATCGCTGATAGGCAGGTTGTAATAAAAGAAAATGAGGTGCGTCAGGCATTTTGTGAATTTATTCCAGTCGTTTCTTTGTTCACAAGTTTTTCTTTTACAGGTAATGAGGTTGGTAATCCTCCAAGCAGCAATTTGGCTTATGGATTTGATGCTGCATGGTCTGTTTTTAAAGGCTTCTATAATACCGCAAATTATAAGCGTTCAAAGCTTGAACGTAAGCGTAGTGAGTATGAGCGTGAGAAAACATTTCTTTCTATAATAACACGCGTTGTAGCCGCTGAGGCTGCAGTGCGAGAAGCCCATAATAACTGTGAGCTTGCTAAGTCTCAGCTTGCAGTAGCAAAAGCAAAGTCAGAGGATTATGCAGCTCGTGCAGGTGAGGGTCTAATTAAATATAGCGATTCATTAGATGCAAGAGCAGAGCTCTATGCAGCTGAGGTTGCAAATGTTCGTGCTAGCTTTGCAGAGCAAATTGCAATCGAAAATCTCCGCTATGTTATGGGTGAAAATTCGGAAAAGATTAACAATACTTTAGAATAATAAAATCAATTTATAGGCAAAATAATTATGGAGGTATCTATGAGAAATTTAATGCTATTATTTTGTGCTTTGGCAGTGGTAGGTTGCTCAGGAGATAAAAATACAGAGAAGCAGGAAACTCTTGCAGATCGCATGCTCAATGTAAAGGTTGCAGAGGCTGCTTCACGAAGCTTTGAGGAACAGCTCAAGGTTCAGGGTAGCTTTCAAGCAAAGGACTCTGCCACAGTTAGCTCTCGAGTCGCTGGCCCCCTACTAGAGGTTTGTGTTGATGTTGGTGATGCTGTTGAGAAGGATAAAACAATTCTTTTTAAGGTTGATGCAACAGAATTAGAAAATCGGGTGCTTATTGCAAAGGAGGATGTTGCCACAGCCAAGGCTTCACTTGCTGTTGCAGAGGCAAATGATAAGCGTGCAAGGGTCGACTTTGATAAGGCTGAGCGAGATGCAGCACGCTACACTCGTCTTTATGAGCAAAAGCTTGTCACAGATAATGAATATGAGCAAGCAATCGTAAAGCGAGATGCTGCATCAGCTCAGGTTGCAATTACAGAGGCAAATATTCTTCATGCAAAGCAGCAGATTTCTCAGGCTGAAGCAAATCTAAAGATAGCTGAGCGTAATCTTGCTGATGCAACAGTTGTTGCTCCGATTTCAGGTGTTGTAAATAGACGCAGCCGTGAGCCTGGTGAAAGAGTTGAAAAGGGAACAGAAATTGTTGCAATTACTGGTAGTGGCAGTGTAGAGGCAATTGCATTTCTTCCATCCTTTTATTATTCAAAAATCAATGTTGGAGAAACAGAGACTGTTCTAACAATTGATGGTGTTGAACTGGGGCGCTTCAAGGTTACTGCAAAAAGTCCTGCTATTGATTTAAAGCTTCGCACGTTTGAGGTGCGTGCTCTTGTAGAAAATAATCCTGCTGCAATACCAGGAGGCTTGGCAGAATTTAATTTCATAATTGCATCAAAGTCAGCAATTGGTGTTCCTGATTCTGCTGTGCTAACCCGTGCCGCAGGTGAGCTAGTGTTTGTACAGTCAGGTGATTCTGTTAAGGAAGTAATAGTGACAACGGGCCTACGAAATAATGGCTTTGTTGAGGTTGTCTCTGGAGTAAATGCTGGAGACAAAATTGTTGTTGAGGGACAGACCCAGCTCTACGATGGAAGAAGGGTTGAGGTTGTGGAGTAGTGCTTTATATTTTGTAAAATATATGTCGCTATAAAATAAAATTTTTGAATGGAGGTTTGTTATGTTTTTAGCAGCCGCTTCTACAAAACGTCCAATAGCAATGAGCTGCTTGATTATTGCATTGGTTATTTTAGGCTTCAATTCTTATAGGAAGCTATCACTAGAAAATTTGCCATCAGTTGATGTGCCTTACGTTACCATTACCACAACATGGCTTGGTGCTTCTCCAGAGGATATGGAAAAGGATGTGGCAAAGTATATTGAGGATGCTGTTTCAGGTGTAGAGGGCTTGAAGCATGTTAATTCTCTTTGTATGGAAAATGTCTGTAGTGTAATGATTGAATTTGATCTTTCTGTTGATGTGGATGTTGCTTCGCAGAATGTCCGTGAAAAGATTGACGGAGTTTTGTCTGATTTGCCTGCAGCAGCAGATCGCCCTGTTATCGAAAAGCTTGATATCAATGCCACTGCAGTTGCCACGATGTTTTTGAAAGGCACCCATACGCGTGATGACCTATATGAGTATGCAGACAATAATTTGTCAGATCGCTTTGCTACTGTCAATGGAGTAGCAGAGGTTCAGCTCACTGGCGGAAATGAGCGCGAGGTATGGGTTGAGCTAGATCGTGAAAAGCTTGCTGCAGCAGGCTTGACATCTTCGCAAATTGTTGCTGCAATTCAGAGTGGAATTTTAACGATGCCAAGCGGAAGAATTCGTGAGCACGGCAGTGAGTATTCTTTACGCTTTGATGCAGAATTTAATTCTATTGAAGCAATTGCAGCTATGGAGGTTGTTGCAAAGGATGGCTCACGTAGGTATCTTTCAGACCTAGGTACTGTTCGTAAGGCAACAGAGGAAATTCGCCAGCGTGCAACACTTAATGGAGAGCCAGGTGTTGTAATTAAGGTTGTAAAAAAATCTGATGGCAACACTGTTCAGGTTGTAAATGATTTAAAGAAACGCTTTGAAGAACTAAAGCAGACCCTGCCACAAGGAATGGAGCTTGTATGGGTTTTTGATGATGGAGAGATTGTTCAATCAACAGTTGATTCAACGCTTAATGATATTGTTTCAGCAGTTGTGCTCTGTGCAATCATTCTATTTGTATTTCTAATTAATGTCCGCACAACACTTATTGTGTCAATCACAATGCCTGTGACAATGATTATTAGCCTATTCTTTATTTATAGCTGTGGTTTGTCTTTAAATATTTCCACAATGCTTGCGATAGGCTTATCTACTGGTATTCTTGTGTCAAACTCAATCGTTGTTCTAGAAAATGTTGTAAAGCGATTTGATGCGTTTGAAAACAAATGGGAAGCAGCCTACAAAGGAACGAGTGAGGTGGCTGTTGCTGTTCTTGCATCAGCAGGCACAAACGTTGTTGTTATGCTTCCTATTGCAATGATGAGCTCAATCGTTGGTAGATTCTTTACTCCTTTTGCGGTTGCAACGTTGATAGTAAATGGAGTATCAATTTTCATCAGCTTCACACTAACTCCTATTCTTTGTGCTCTCTTTATGAAAAAGCGTACTGAGACAACCGGTAAGCTTGGTAAGCTTTCTATTGCGTGGGAGGAAAGGTTTAATAGACTTGGTAGTCGCACAAGTAAGCTTCTTGCCACCATTTGTAAAAGCACTGTGATTTCAATGCTTGTGCTTTGTGGCACGGTGGCTATGTTCATTTTAACGATGAAATTTGGCACTCAGGGGCTTGGCTTTACTATGATTGAAAATGATGACTGGGGTAGAGTTTTTGTTCGCCTTGAGTGTCCTAGCTATTATGACTTAAATAAGACAACTGAGAAGGCAGAGGAGGCAATTGCTCGCATTAAGGATTTGCCAGATTTAGATTATGTGCTTCTGTCTGTTGGTAAGGCTGATGCTATGGGTGGTCAGGCAAATGAAGGTGTTTACCTTGCACAGCTCGAGCTTGTTTTTAAATCTGTGTATGAGCGAGATTGGAAGATAACCGATACAATCGTTGATGTGCGTAAGCGCTTATCAAAGGTGACAGATGTAATTTCAACAGTATCTATTCCATCAACAACAGGTGGCACACAGAATACGCTTGATCTAAATATTTCTGGTCCAGAGCTTGAGCAGCTCGCCATGCGTGCACAGCGCCTTCAACAGCTTGCTATGCACAATCCAGGCGTTGGTCAGATAGATACGACTGCGCGTGATGATAAGCCAGAATTGCTAATTACTCCAAAGCGGGCTGTGTTGAACGATATTGGCTTCACAGCACAGGGGCTTGGCACAATGCTTCGTGGCAATGTTGACGGCATTGAGGCGGCTTCCTATAAGGCGGGTGAAAAGACAATTGATATTCGCGTTAAGTTCAAGGAGCAGCAGGGTGCAGCTCAGGTGGATGCTTTTGCAATTCCTGGCTACACGGGCTTTCCTGTGCCGCTAACCACAATTGCAGAGGTAAAACGCAGTGCTTCAAAGATTCTTATTTATCGCGTTGATAAGGAGAGAACAGTTAAGGTTGTTGGTGCTGAAACACCAGGCTACGCATCTGGAACAGTTATCAATGAATTGCAGCAAACGGCGGTCGAAAATGAGTTAGTCGGCTCAGATGGTTACTATATTCGTCCATCTGGTCAAGCAGAAATGATTGATGAGTCTGTTGCTGATTTTGGTGAGGCTATTCTTTTGGCAATTTTGATGACATATCTAACACTTGCTGCGATACTTGAAAGCTTTGTTCGTCCATTTATCGTGCTATTGACAATTCCGATGTCACTTATTGGAGTAATAATTGCTTTGCAGGTTTCAGGCATGAATATTTCAATTTTCGTGCTGCTCGGTATTGTGCTATTGATTGGTGTTGTGGTAAATGCTGCCGTATTGATAGTTGACCGCATGGGTCAGTTAATCGTAGAAGGATTAGGAAAGCGAGAGGCTATGCTTAAGGCTGTTGAGGATACCTTCCGTTCGGTGGTAATGGTTGTGGCAGCGTCTGGCTTAGGAATGGTTCCTATAGCAATGGCAAGTGGTATTGGTGCAGTTAATCGTATTGGTATTGGAGCTGCGTCTGTCGGTGGCATTATCTCTGCCGGCATTTTGACAGTTTTAGTAATCCCAATACTGTATGTTCGTTGTGTCAAAAAACATTAAATGAAAACATGTACTTCACGTGAGATTTTTGACGAAAATATTTGCTGCTCATAGAATGAGTGTCTTATATAATTTTGAATTTACAAAGTTCCGTCTAGGTAGTATAATTTCGCCTCATAAATTTTGGTTATATAAAGGAAATAGTTTATGAATAGTCCATATAAAGCAATGACAATAGCTGGCTCTGATGTTAGTGGTGGAGCTGGCTTGGAAGCAGATTTAAAAACATTTCAGGAGCATGGCGTTTATGGCATGGTTGCGCTAACCTGTATTGTTGCACAGAATCCAACTGCCGAATGGCGTCATGATGTTTATCCTATTGAGTTGAATGTAATTGAGGCTCAATTAGCAACAATTCTTGATGGAATTGGTGTAAATGCAGCAAAGACAGGTATGCTTGCAACACATGAGTTAATTCAATTGGTTGTAAAGACAATTAAAGAGCATAACACACCAAATCTTGTAGTTGATCCTGTAATGGCATGTAAGGGGGCTGCAACACCTCTAAATCCAGAGGTTGCAAATGCTTTGCGTGATGAATTGATGCCACTTTCAACAGTTATCACACCAAATCTTTATGAGGCTGCAATTATGTCAGGTCTCGGAGAGATTAATTCAGTTGAAGGTATGGAAAAGGCAGCAAAGGAGCTTTGCAAGGCTGGTGCACGCACTGTACTCATTAAAGGAGGAAGCAAGCTTCCAAATGCAACAAAAGCTATTGATATTGTGTGCACTGGAGGTGTGGTAAGTCGCCTTGAAAGTGATTTAATACCTAATGCTTATACACATGGTGCCGGCTGCACAATTTCAGCAGCAATTTGTGCAAATCTTGCAAAGGGTATGCCTGTGGCTGATGCAATTATTAAGGCAAAAGAATTTGAGCAAGCAGCTCTTAAGGGGTCTTTCCCTTTAAATCGTTGGGTTGGTCCTCTACGTCATGCAGCATGGCGCGGTCTATAATTCTAGGAAATAATATAATATGAGTGGAGCAAGCGTACAAAAAGGCAATAGTGGTAAAGCAACCCTCCGTGATGTTGCAGAGGCTGCTGATTGCTCTATTGCGCTTGCTTCTCATGTACTCAATAAATCATACGGCAATATAAGCTGTACGCCTGAGATGTTGGCAAAGATTGAGCGTGTAGCTGAGGAGCTTGGCTATGCTTCTATGCGTAGTAAGCATTTGGCACAATCAGCACGCTCATATTGTATTGGCGTAAATATTGTCGGTCTAGAGCATAATGCAGAATTATCAAAAAATCTAGCTGAGCTTGAGCACGTGGCTATCGCAGCAGGCTATTCTTTAATGGTGTTTGGTTTTTCTGCCTCAATTGATGAAGCATTAGTTTTCTTTGAGAAAAAGATTAAAAAATCACAAATTGATATTTTAGTAGATTTATCTGGTTCTTTAGAGCAAAAGCTTTCCACTCTAGTTGATAAATATATTTCTGCTGGGCTAGATATTGCTTCTCGTTGTAAAAAGGCAATTGCATCTCTCTAAGAGACATGAACGCTATTTTTATAGTGTCGTAGCTTATTTTCTCATTGCGTGGGAAATACCCTTTTGCCGCATTTTAGTTTTTTCATAATGCTCTTAAGCTGAAAATCATATAATTTTAGTCTTGCTCCTGCATAAATCAAGATAGTTCCCTAAAAACTTTGTTACAATTCCATCGATTATTATAAATTTGTGGTTGCATAATAATTTTATTTGTTTTATAATTATTATGTAATTTTTAATAAACATTTATATTGATTTGATTTTTTTACACAAGGAGTTGCTATGTTTTTATGGTTCCCTAAATTTGGTCAGTGTGTTGCTGAACCGCAAATTGTTTTAGCTGGTAATTCTCGCTGGACGGAGCGTCATATTCAGTGTATTTGGTATGATTCATCATTACGTCCGGAACGGCTTCGTACGGATACAGGTGAAGAATTTTCTATAATAAACCCTGGTGTGTGGAATCTAGAAGAAGGTCCAGATTTTCTTGGTGCAGAAATTTTATTTCATAAAACAGGAAAAATCACAAGAGGAGATATTGAGCTCCATGTGCGCCCGTCTGATTGGGTTGCTCATCGCCATTCTGGAGATGAAAATTATTCAAATCTCATAATGCATGTATGTTGGTTTGGTGGCTATAATTCTGCACCTTTGCCTCCACATATTTATAATGTTACCCTTAAAGAGCAGATTTTAATTCAGCAGAGCTTTTCTTTTGAAAAAATTGCTGTTGCTGCCTATCCTCATGCTGTATTAAATGAGGCTCCTCCATGTAGCGAACATGTAGCAGCTTTATCGAAAGAACAGCTCTACAAATTGTTGCTTACATCTGGTGAGAGTAGATTGCGCAGAAAAAGTGCAGATATGGCTGCACGATATAGCGAGGTAGGGGATATTCGTCAGCTTTTTCAAGAGGAGTTTTTTGCATCCCTTGGATATAAGAATAATAAAGAGCAATTTAGGTCTGTTGCAAGGTTGCTACCTAATCATGAGCTTTGCTCAATACATAATCCAAAGGAACGATATGCTATTTTACTTGCAGTGTCGGGTTTATTGAAAAATATGGATAAGTCACCAATGTATCG
This sequence comes from Kiritimatiellia bacterium, assembly GCA_017481725.1. GTDB lineage: Bacteria > Verrucomicrobiota > Kiritimatiellia > RFP12 > UBA3636 > RGIG990. Next base: position 16,868 of record JAFUOX010000043.1, read on the forward strand.
GGAATTGTGGGATTTGGCTTGGCAGCATGGCTATGCAGATGCAATTGACGCATTTCCTCTTGAATGGAAAACAAATTCTCTTCGACCACAAAATAAACCAGAAAATCGGATGCTGCTTGCCGCATGGCTTTTTGGTGGAAAAAATCGCCTCTTTGATGACATTTTTGCTCTACCACGAAAATCTTCTAAGGGTTGGTGGCGAGCTCTCAAAAATTTGTTTAAGGAGGCTCTTAGGGATGCAGAACTATATGGTATTCGTCCAACCTTAGGTACTGCTAGAATTGTAAGCATCGCAATAAACGTCATTATCCCAATGCTTGCTATCCAAGATCCAGATTGTATACAACTTGCAGAGGCTTTGCCAGGAGAAGCGGATAATTCCATAATAAGAGAGACAGCATTTCGGCTCATAGGAAGAGATCATAATCCCGCAATTTATAGTGGTGCCGCTTTATACCAACAAGGGCTAATAGAAATTTGGTATAGATTTTGCCTTACAGCTCGTGTAGGATGTTCAAATTGTGTCTTGGCAAAATCCCTAAAAGAATGTAAAATATAGTGCAATTTTTTGTTGAAGTTTATTATAATTTGAAGGCAATGGGATGAGCAAGGAGACAAAGGAATTTCCTGTAACACCAGGTATCCGTGTGCTACGTGCAGCAAAGGTGCAATATGAGGCACATAAATATACCTACGAGGAGCATGGCGGCACTGGCCAATGTGCTGAGGTTTTGGGTATTGATGAGCATTATGTGATTAAAACCATTGTTTTAAAAACAGATGCAGGCAAACCATTTATTGTTCTTATGCATGGAGATAATGAGATTTCTCAAAAGGAAATGGCTCGAATCTTAAAGGTAAAGCATACAGAGCCATGCACAGTAGATGAAGCACAGAAGTATAGTGGATACTTTTGTGGAGGAATAAGCCCATTTGGATTTCGTAAGCAAGTGCCGGTGTATGCACAAAAAACAATTTTTGATTTAGATTGGATTGTAATAAATGGTGGTGCAAGAGGCTTTTTCGTTAAAATAAAGCCTGAGATTTTGAAGACAGTTGTAAATGCAGTGCCTGTTGATGCAGAACAATAGGAATTAATAATTATGAGTATTTTTTCAAAGATATGTAGGAAGGATGTTGGTGCGGAATTATTTTTCCCAAGTATATTTGTTTGGGGTGTCGGTGTTGGCTGCTTTGCAGCAACACTTAATAATTTTCTTGTAGATATTCACCATGTCGGAGGAACAGAGCGCGGCATCATGGAGTTTTTCCGTGAAACACCAGGTGTTTTATTGGTGTTCATATTGGCAATGCTGCAAAGGCTTACAAATTGGAAGATTTTACGATTGGGTATTGCATTCTCTTTGCTAGCTGCCGGACTTTTGCTTATACCAACCAAATTCATGGGAGCAGTAATTTTTATAACAATCTTTTCTCTTGGTGAGCATGTTGTTATGCCTGTAAGACAGGTGATTGCTATTAGCATTGCACGTTCAGGGAAAGAAGGTGAATCGCAAGGACTTGTGACGAGTGCTATTAGTGCCGGAACAGTTGTGGGGTCTCTTATCGTTGCTGGTGTTTTCTTTGCTCTACCAAAATGGTTTGGAATAGAAGATATTAGGCTCATGTATAATACCGTCTGGTGTATCATAATGGGATTACTCATAATAAGTATCGGTTTGACTTTTATGGGAAAAATTGAGGATATTAAAGGGAGAAGACCGAACCTATATTTTAATAAAAAATTCTGGAGGTTTTATACTCTTGAGCTGTTTTATGGTGCCCGTAAGCAGGTTTTTCTAACTTTTGGACCACTCCTACTCATTAAAGCATATAGTATGGATACAAAGCAGATTGCTATGCTATTTGGTGTTAGTGCTTTGATTACTGCGATTTTTGGAGGCCGTTTAATTGGTAAGCTTGTTGATTACTTTGGGTATCGCAATATTATGATTTATGATACTGTGATATTGCTTGTTGTTTGTCTTCTATATGGATTTGCAGATAAAATTTTCCCTATGCATATTGCAATATATGTTGTTTGCATCACCTATATTTTGGATATGCTTATAAGCCACGCTGCAATGGCTTCATATGTCTACGCATCAACACTTTCTAATTCGAAGGAAGAACTAACAGCAACGCTTTCCTCTGGAATTTCTGTTAATCATGTAATTTCTGTATTGGTTGCAATTGCCGGAGGAGTTGCTTATGATAAGCTTGGACCAGCATTTCTTTTCGGCTTTGCCGCCGTTATGTCCCTTGCAAATACGCTATTTGCAATAACAATTCCAAAGGTAAAAGCAAATTAATGCTACATTTGTGGCTTAACAAAGGACGCATATTATGAATACAAAGGAAAATATTCTTGAGGCAGTAGGAAAAACACCGTTGGTTCGAATCAATAGGCTTTCTAAGGACTGTAAAGCAAATATTTTTGCTAAGGTTGAGTATTTTAATCCAGGTGGCTCAGCAAAGGATCGTGTGGCATTAAAGATGGTTGAGACAGCCGAGAAGCAAGGCTTGCTTTCACCAGGTGGATTGATTATTGAACCAACAAGCGGAAATACAGGAATTGGGCTTGCACTTGTTGCCGCAGTAAAGGGCTATCGTTTGATTTTAACAGTGCCTGATACGATGAGTATTGAACGTAGGCGTCTGCTTGCTGCGTATGGTGCCGAGGTTGTGCTAACACCAGGAGCAGAGGGCATGAGTGGTGCAATCGAAAAGGCAAAGTCTTTGCAAGAGGAAAACCCAGGCTCATTTATCCCTCAGCAATTTGAAAATCCAGCAAATTCCTATGCTCATTTTACCTCGACAGGTCCAGAAATTTTTGCTGATTTAGATGGTGAGGTTGATTGCTTTGTTGCAACAGTTGGCACCTCAGGAACTCTCTCTGGTACAAGCCGTTATCTCCGATCAAAATGCAAGAAGCTTCATGTTGTTGCGGTTGAGCCAGCTGCTTCTCCAATGCTTTCTGAAGGCAAGTCAGGAGTGCATAAAATTCAAGGAATTGGAGCAAATTTTGTCCCTCCAATTCTAGACAAAAGTGATTATGATGAAATCATAACCGTTGCTGATGAAACAGCAATAGCACTCTCTAAGGAAACAGCTGTAAAGGAAGGCTTGCTCGTTGGAATATCCTCTGGTGCTGCATTAGCCGCTGCAATAGAGATAGGTAAACGAGATGATTTTGCTGGAAAGAATATTGTTGTTCTTTTGCCTGATTCAGGTGAGCGTTACCTAGCATAATTTTAAGGAAATATCATGTCGTAAAGTGTCAAATATAAAAGACATATTACGATTTTATTCATTTCCCCTTTCGGTGTCTTTTATTTTGACATATTACGAATGCCCTAGAATTAATTATATAATTAATTTCGTAATTTACTTTGATTTCTAATTATGGCATAATATGCAAGTTTTTAGTGCTATATTATATAGTTTAGAAAATCACGAAAATTTTTAGGGTGAACATTCGATGAAAATCATAGAAAATGGTACTGTCACTTCCGCCAAAGGATTTATGGCAAGCGGAGTAGCTGCTGGAATCAAGGTAAATAGACTTGATATGTCAATTATTGCTTCCGACCGCCCAGCAGTTTGTGCAGCAATGTTTACACAGAATCGCGTGCCTGCGGCTCCTGTTCAGTATGATAAGCCATTGGCAGCAAAAGGTAACTGCCGAGCAGTGGTTGTGAATGTTGGCTGTGCTAATGCTTGCACAGGTGAGGGTGGCTATGCAGATGCTGTCGAGATGGGTCAGCTTGCTTCTGCTGCAATCAATATCCCAGTAGAGGAGATGCTTGTCTGCTCAACAGGCACAATCGGTCGCCGCTTGCCAATGGATCGAGTACGCAATGGTATTAAGCTTGCTGCTGAAGCTCTTTCTTATGATGGTGGTACTGCTGCCGCAGATGCAATTCTAACAACAGACCTTGTCCCAAAGAAGGCAGCTGTTTCAATTTCAATCGATGGCACAGAAGTTGTTGTTGGTGGAATTTGCAAGGGCTCTGGCATGATTTGCCCTAATCTCGCAACAACTCTTTGCTTTATCACAACAGATGCAAAGGTAAAGCAGTCTGCACTTCAGGCTGCAACTCGTGCAGCAGTTGAAAAATCTTTTAATCGCATCACTGTTGATGGCGACCAAAGCACAAATGACACATTTGTTGTTTTTGCAAATGGTGCCGCTGGTTGTGCAGAGCTTGATGAAGCACACCCAGATTGGAGCAAGTTCGTTGAAGCTCTAACTGAGGTTGCAACAAGCCTAGCAAAGCAGATTGTTATGGATGGTGAGGGTGCAACAAAGTTTGTTGCTATCACTGTTGAGAAGGCTGTGTCAAACGCAGATGCACTTCTTGCTTGCCGCGAGATTGCAAATTCTCCTCTATTCAAGACAGCTTGTTTCGGCGGAGATCCAAACTGGGGTCGCGTAATCTCTGCTGTTGGAAACTCAGGCTGCGAGGTTGAGGAGCTAAAGACAGAAATTTATTTTGATGATGTTTGTGTGTTCAATAAGGGTAAGCTTGCTAGTGAAGAGGATAATGAGCGCTTGGCAAAGGTTATGGCACAGCGTGCATTCAGCGTAACTGTTAAGCTAAACCTTGGCGAAGGAGAGGACACTGTTTACACGAGCGACCTTTCCTATGGCTATGTAAAAATCAATGGCGAGTACACAACATAAGCTTCAGTAGTTTTTTAAGGTGTATTTTTATGATGGAAGAATATATTAAAAAAGCAGACACTCTAATTGAGGCTTTGCCATATATTGCTCGTTTTAAGGGCGAAATGATTGTGGTAAAGCTCGGTGGCAGTGTAATGGAGAGCGAAGAGAATCTACGCTCTATTTTGACCGATATCGCATTTATGCGTATAGTCGGTATGCGCCCAATTGTGGTGCACGGAGGTGGTAAAGCCATCTCTCGTGGTTTAGCAAAGGCTGGTATTGAGACAAAGTTTGTTCAGGGCTTCCGCGTGACAGATGAGGCCTCTATGAAGGTCATGGAGGATGTTATCAAGAATGAGGTTAATGCTAGTGTTGTTAAAATTCTTCGTGAAGCTGGCGTAGATGCTCAGCCAATGTATGGCGACAATATTTATTTTACAACCCGCAAAACCGGCAAGGATTCTGAAACTGGTGCAACTATTGATTGGGGCTATGTTGGTATCCCAATGTCAGCAGATACTGGTCCAGTGCGTGAGCTACTTCATGCAGATACAATCCCTGTGATTTGCCCAGTTGGTAGGGGTGCAGATGGTCATGCCTATAACATCAATGCTGATGTGGCAGCGTCTGCTCTTGCAAAGGCTCTAAAGCCTCGTAAGCTTGCTTTTGTTTCTGATGTGCCTGGTCTATTGCGAGATCCAGCAGACCCTAGCTCTCTAATCAACACGATTACTGCAGAGCAAGGTCAGGAACTAATTAATCAAGGAATTGCTGGTGGCGGTATGCTACCAAAAATACAGAGCTGCCTTGAGGCTTTGGCCGCAGGCGTTCGTAAGGTTCATCTTGTTGATGGCAGAATGCCACACTCGCTTCTGCTTGAAATATTTACTAATAACGGTGTAGGAACGGAGATAGTTAGACAATGAGTAAAAAAAATGACAATGTAGTTGAGGATTGCAGCAAATATATCATGAACACTTATGCAAGGGGTGAAGAAACTCCTGTGCTTGTTAGTGGTAAGGGTTGCCGCGTTAAGGGTAGCAATGGCAATCAGTATTTAGATTTTACATCTGGTATTGCAGTTCAGAATATCGGTCACTCAAATCCAAAATATATCGAGAAGGTTACTGCACAGCTTGAAAAGATGGTTCACTGCTCTAATCTTTTCTACAATGCAAATCAGGTTGCTCTAGCAAAGAAGCTTGTACAGCTAAGCGGTCTTGATGGTAAGGCTTTCTTCTGCAATTCTGGTGCAGAGGCAAATGAAGCAATGATTAAGCTAGCTCGCCTATATGGTAGCGAGAGTGGTCGCTATGAAATCATTTGCATGAAAAATTCATTCCATGGTCGCACAATGGGTACTCTTTCTGCAACAGGACAGAGCAAGGTTCAGAAGGGCTATGACCCACTTCTACTTGGCTTCTCTTTTGCTGAGTTTAATGATATCGCTTCAGTAAAGGAGCAGATCACAGATAAGACAGTTGCAATTCTTCTTGAGCCAGTACAGGGTGAGGGTGGTGTGCTTCCTGCAACTCCTGAGTTTATGGAAGGCGTGCGTGCACTTTGCGATGAGCATAATCTTCTAATGCTTTGCGATGAGGTTCAGTGCGGTATGGGTCGCACAGGTAAGTGGTTTGGTTGGCAGAATTATTCTGTTGCTCCAGATGCTTTCTCTCTAGCAAAGGCTTTGGCTGGTGGTATCCCTATGGGTGCTATGATTGCTTCAAAGAAGGTTGCTGATGTATTTGTTCCGGGTTCACATGCTTCCACATTCGGTGGTGGTGCATTGGCTAGCGCAGCAGCTCTTGCTGTTATTGAGACAATCGAGGATGATAAGCTTCTTGATAACACAAACAAGATGAGCGAGCTATTTATGACAGGCCTACAGCAGTTTGCAGACAAGTACGATCAGGTGCTTGAAATTCGCGGCTGTGGTCTTCTAATCGGCATGGTTGTTGAGGATGGCTTTGCAAAGAAGATTGTTGATGAACTTTGCTTTGGTGGCTTGCTAGCATGCGTTGCTGGACCAAATGTTGTTCGCTTCCTACCTCCTCTATCATTGACAGATAGAGACCTAGATGAGGCTTTGGATATGATCGATGAAGCTCTTGAAATCGTATTCGAACCAGAGGAAGAAGCATAAGCTTTTTAACTTTCGAATTTTTAAAATATTTAGTTTAGGAGAATAAAAATGGCTCTAACAGTTGATGAAATGAAGGGACGCAAGATTGGTATCTGCGTATCTGGTGGTTTGGATAGTAAAACAATCGCAATTCGTTTGCGTGAGGCAGGAGCAGATGTGCTTTGCTTTACAGCTGATCTTGGTCAGCCAGACGAGAAGGATATTCGCGATGTTCAGAAGAAGATGGCTCCTTGTGGAGTTGATACTGTTATCGTTGATGTTCGCGAGGAAATGGCAGAGGCTTGCTTCAAGACAATTATGGCAGAGGCAACCTATGATGGCGGCTACTGGAACTCAACTGGTATTGGTCGTGCTGTAACAGTTCGCAAGATTGTTCTTGAGATGAAGAAGCACGGAATCTCAACACTTGTTCATGGTGCAACAGGTCGCGGTAACGATCAGATGCGTTTCGAGCGCTACACAAATCAGTTTGCTCCAGAGATGACAGTTTATGCTCCATGGCGTGATGCAAAGCTTCTAGAGGAATTCCCTGGCCGTACTCAGATGTGCGAGTATCTAGCAAAGTATGATATTGTTGCATTCCCTGGTGGTAAGAAGCGCTATTCAACAGACTGCAATATCGCTGGTCTATCTCATGAGGCAGAGGACCTAGAGAGCATGGAAACAGCAATGACAATCGTTGAGCCAACAATGGGCGTATGGCCAATGCAGGCTCCTGATGCAATTGAGTCTGTAAAGATTAAGTTTGAGAAGGGTCGTCCTGTTGCAATCAATGGTGTTGAGATGAAGCCATTTGATCTACTTGTTGAGGCAAACAAGATTGGTGGCCGCAATGGTATTGGTATGAGCCATGCTCTTGAAAACCGCATTATCGGCACAAAGAGCCGTGGTGTTTATGAGGCTCCAGGTATGGAAATGCTTGGCAAGGCTCTACGCTATGTTTATCAGGCAATCATGGATAAACCATCAACAACATTGTTTGAGCAGCTATCTCGCTTTGTTGGTGTTCAGATCTACGATGGCAAATACTATGATTTGTCAACTCAGGCTGCTTTTGCTGCAATCGAGAAGTTTGCAGATAAGGCAACTGGTGAGGTAACTGTTGGCCTATATCGCGGCAATATCCTATTCCAGAGCTTGACTGGTGTTGAGGCTTCTCTATACTTTGAAGAGGATGCTTCTATGGAAGCAAGCGAGGGCTTGAATCCTGTAAGCTCTCAGGGCTTTGCTGAGATTCAGAGCGTTGAAGCTCGCTCAATGGCAAAGGCTGGTCACATTAAGGCATAAGCATATGTTGACCGCTGAACAAGAGCAAGCAGTACGCACTTGGGCACAGGAAGGCGCGAGCTTATCTGAGATACAGACGCGCCTTGCTGAAGAATTTGATATCCATCTAAGCTATATGGACACCCGTTTTCTTGTGATGGATATCAATGCAAATATCAAGGACAAAGAAACACCTGCTCCAAAGCAGCCAGAGCCACCAGCACGTGCAGAGGCACCTGCAAGTGGTGTTGTTCATGATATTGATGCAGAGAGCGAGAGTGGGGTTGCTTCAGAGATGGAAGCAATGCCAATGGGTGGCGCAAAGCCAGTCGAAGAGGGTGAGCTAACAATTGAGCTTAGCCGCATTCAGAAGCCAGGCTTTGCACTTTGCGGAAGCCTAGTTTTCCCTGATGGTGAGACTGCAGAATGGGGTATCACAAATGATGGCCGCATCGCTCTTGACCCTGCCACAGAAGGCTATCGCCCAAGCCAGGAATATATTCGCCAATTCCAAATGAAGCTTAAGGCTCTAATTGAGTCTGCTTATTAAAAGCGTTATTTTACCTTGGATTGCCTTTGCTAATCCAAGGTGAAATGTTCTATAAATCGACATAACATAATTTCGAGAATGACTATGCCAAAAATAGGTTTTTTAGGTGCAGGTAAAATGGGTGGAGCAATCCTAGTTGCTCTAAAAAATGCAAAGGCTGCAGAAAAGCTTTATGCTTGTGATGCTTATCAACCACGCCTTGATGAGCTAAAGAAAAAATATAAGGTTCAGCCAGCAACTGCTCTTGAAGTCGTTGAAAAATGTGATGTCGTTTTTCTTGCAGTAAAGCCTCAGGATTTGGAACCACTCCTAAAGTCTGTGGCAGAGTCTGAATTTGCTGCACATCCTCTTTACATCTCTATTGCGGCAGGTAGAAGATTGGAGTGGCTTGAAGCTCTTCTTCCTAAAGCTGCAATTGTCCGTGCAATGCCAAACCTTGCAGTGTCTGTTGGTGAGGGCATGACAGGTTATGCTATCGGCTCAAAGGTAAAGAAATCTCAAGCCGCTCTCGCAGGAAAGCTTCTTGCACTAACAGGTAAAGCTGTATTGCTCCAAGAGGAGCAACTTGATGCAGTTACAGCTCTCAGTGGCTCCGGTCCCGCATTTATGGCTTATGTTCTCCAAGCAATGATTGATGGAGGAGAAGCTCTAGGTCTTCCTGCTGATGCAGCAAAAACATTAGCACTCCAAACAATGCTCGGAACAGCAAAGGTATTGCAATCCTCCGAAGGTTCAATTTCCGATTTTATTAAAGCAGTAACATCTGCAAAAGGAACCACGGCTGAGGGACTTGCTGTTCTTGAAAAATCTGCAATCAAAGGCACAATGAAGAGAACTCTCTCTGCTGCTGCACGCCGCAGTAAAGAGCTAAGCAAAATTTAATTTTACTTCTGATTTAAAATGACAAAAAAAAGATCGAGTTTTAATATCAATATACCTTATGGCTTACGCCACCCTGCCACAGGATCAAAAAACACTAATAATGATGTTGCATTTGATAATATGGCAGAAATCAAGCGTCGTGCAATAATTAAAGCAGCAATAGTGCCTTTTGTCCTAGTGCTTGGATTTTGCATTTCAATAATTATTGGCTCTTGTCACAATGAAAAACCAGTAGTCACTGATGAAGAAAAAAAGCCAGAAAAACCTGTCGTTGTTAAAAGCAACACCATTGCTAAGCCTAAGTCTAAGGGGGTTGATTTAGTTAATCCTGTTCGCCCAGCTCCAGCAAAATTTCCTCGTAATTCTAAAATGCCTAATAAGCGTGAACGCGATGTTTGTGGCGAGATTGTTAATGGTAAATTCTCTCCAGGTAGAGATTTAATTTTTGTGACCGATTCCCGCGTCTGGTGGGAGAGCGATAATGATGGAGTAAGCGATGATGAGTGCGATCATTCTATGCACCGCGCAATGGAAATTCCATTCCGTAGATTGGTCAATCTTGTTGAAGCACAAACAAAGCTCCAATTAAGAGTGCAAGAGGTTTATCGGCCCGAAGGCATTCATTCTGAAAAGTCTCTTCATAAGGAAGGTCGTGCAATTGATATGACACTCGGCTACAAGAATGGAGAAAAGCTTAAAACCGCCGCAGAAATGAATGAGGCGTATGAGCAGCTATGTAAGCTCGCTTGGCAGGCTGGCTTTGATTGGGTTTTCTATGAATATGGCTCTGGCTCCGGCCCACATGTTCATGCCTCTATAAAGGCAACTGGTCCTTTTTTGACAGATAAGACGAAGTAGTAATTTAGTTAAGGAGGAACACAATGAAAGGAAAGCTTAAAGGAGTGGTTGAGGGCAAAGGCTCCTCCGCTGGTAAGTACTTTGCTATAAATTATGGCCCTATGCCACGATTTAAAGCATTGCTAATGGAGCTTTGTGTTTTTCTATTTGGAAATATGGCTGGTGCCGCAGGGCTTTTCTTCCGCTCGAAGCTTTATCGCTGCTTCCTCGGTAGCTGTGGTAAGAAACTTGTTGTTGGTAGAGGCGTTACTCTAAGACATCCTTCTAAAATACATTTTGGCGATGGTGTTATTCTTGACGATAATAGCGTGGTTGATGCAAAGGGTGAGGATAACGAGGGCATTACCTTCGGTAATAATGTATATATAGGGAAAAACTCTATTGTGTATTGCAAAAATGGCAATATCACCCTTGAGGACAAGGTAAATATTTCTGCAAATTGCATAATTTTCTCTTCAAATTCACTAACCATGCACCCAGGCAGTATGGTGGGTGCATATTCATATTTTTTGAGTGGTGGTGAATATGATTATTCAGACCCAACCCCATTTGCAGAGCAAAGTGGTATGTGTACTAAGGGACCTCTTGAGATTGGTGCAAATTGCTGGTTTGGCACACGTGTCACAGTGCTAGATTCAACAGCAACAATAGGAGAGCATTGTGTGTTTGCAGCTGGTACCGTTGTCACAAAGCCAACAGAACCCAATGGCTTGTATGTAGGTGCACCAGCAAAGCTGGTTAAGTCAATTTAAAGGAAAATATTTTTTAAGGAGGAATAAAATGGATTTATTAGTTCTAGCAGCTGGAATGGGTAGTCGCTATGGAGGCTTAAAGCAGATGGACCCAGTTGGCCCTAATGGTGAATTTATTTTGGATTATAGTGTACGCTTTGCTAAGGAAGCTGGCTTTGATCGCGTTGTTTTTGTAATTCGTAAAGACATTGAAAAGGATTTTAAGGAAATCGTTGGCTCACATTGGGAGGATAAATTTAATGTTGCCTATGCAATACAGGATTTGAGCGACCTACCTGAAGGCTTCTCTGTCCCAGAGGGAAGAACAAAGCCATGGGGAACAGCTCATGCAGTGCTAGCTGCTCGCGAAATTATTTCCGATTCCTTTGCTGTTGTAAATGCAGATGACTTTTATGGAGCAGAGGGCTTTAAGCTTGCTTATGAATATTTGAAGCAGACAGAGGCAGAACCAAACACCTTCTGTATGGTTGCCTATGAGCTTTCCAAGACACTTTCAAATTATGGTGGTGTTTCACGTGGCATTTGTGAAATTGATGAAGATAGCTTTCTCACAAAAATTACAGAACGCCTTGCATTGCAGCGTGAGGCTGATGGTGTAATTCGTGATTCAGGTGATGCCTTTGCAGATGATACTCCAGTTTCAATGAATCTCTTTGGCTTCAAGCGTAGCTATATGGATGCACTTATTGCTCGCTTCCCAGAATTCTTGAAGCAGAGCGAAGGTAATCCTAAGGCAGAATATCAAATGCCAACAGAGCTTGGAACAATGCTTAAAGCTGGTGCAGCAAAGGTAAAGCTATTGCGTACAACCTCTGAGTGGTTCGGTGTTACAAGTCGCGAGGATCGTGCAGAGGTTGTTGAGAAGCTCAAGAACATTTAAGGATAGGGGTGTGTAATGGTTAAAAGAGCAGGCTTTTCTTTAGTTGAAATTCTTATTGCCATAAGCATTATGGTGCTTTTAGGAACTGTTGTTGGTATTGCTTTAAATGATTTACCGACCAAGGGTCGCTGTGATGCAGCGAAACTTCAGGTTGATGCATTTAAAACAGCAATTCAGCTTTATATTGCAGATAATGGATTAGCACCAACACAAAAGCAGGGCTTAGAGGCATTGGTTGTAAAGCCAACAGAAGCTCCTGTTCCAACAAATTATAAGCCAGGAGGCTATCTTGATTCACGCGAGGTGCCGCTTGACCCATGGGGTAATGATTATGCATATCTTGTTCCTGGTAGCAATGGTGAGCCATTTGAAATCATCTGCTATGGAGCAGATGGCGATGTCGGTGGTGAAGGCTATGATGCCGACATCTCCAGCACAAAATAGTAACGGACACGTATAATCCCTTTATACTAGATCTATTGGAAAATTTCTAATGGGCTTGGGGTTACGCAACAAGAATATAAACTATGATGAAGGTTGGTTTTTTGTCACTTTTCAAGTGGCACAAAACAAAAGCCTTCTTGGTGCTATTGTAGAAGAACAATGTATCCTCAATGAACTAGGAAATGCGATTGAAAAAAATATTCAAAAGCTCCCCCAAATATATAAAAATGTATATATAGACAAGCATGTGGTGATGCCCAATCACATACACATGATAGTGAAACTGTCTGGGTCTGGGTCTGGGGGCAGAGCCCCAGACCCACGATATAATGTAGGTGTGGGATATCGCTCTTCTTCTAATTCCGCTGGTTTGGGGCATTGCTCTTCTAATACCGTGGGGTTGGGGCTCAGCCCATCTTCTAATATCGTGGGTTTGGGGCTCTGCCCATCTTCTAATATCGTGGGTTTGGGGCTCCGCCCCCAAACCCAAACCAAAAATTTATCTCAGATTATTGGCGGCTTTAAAAGCTATACCTCTAACATTTATTTAAAACTAAAAAAACAAAATAAATGCCCAGATATAGGTGCAAAACTATGGCAGTCAAGCTACTATGATGTTCTTATTTCAAATCATCAAAAACTTGAAAATATAAGAAATTATATAGAAAATAATCCTAGAAATTGGGAGCAGGATCGCTTCGGTTCAGTCACGCAATTTTCTCTTGGCAATATTGAGCTACTAAATGAGCCTCTAACTGCATTTGTTGCAAGTGAAGGACTAAATGACGGCAAGATGCAATGTATAAAAAAAGGTTTTGAAAAAGATTCTGCTCAAAAGAATAATCCTGTAATTTCAACCTTTAGTAGCTATGAAGAAAGATGCGTTTTAAATAAATGCTTGGCACATAAACGCCCCATAATAAAGGTGTGCCCTGGCGGGATTCCTTCTAATCTAGAGCAAAATCTAAAGCAAGCAGTAGATGAAAATAGATGCTTATTAATTTCTCCTATCGGAGCAGAAGTAGGAATAAACAAGCAAAGAGCAAATGTGTGTAACTTTTATGTTTTAAAAAATGCTGAGGAAATATGGACAGGACACATTCGCCCAGGTGGAAGCCTAGAATCAATTTTGAAAGGAATTAGCCTATGAAGCATTTATGTATAGTTTCAGACCAATTAATGCCAAATTTTTCTTCTGTTGTATAAAAACCTACCATACAACACAATGTTAGGCTTCATGAAATTTTTAGAATATACTGCATTTATTGTGTTCCATTAGCTAATAGTTTTATCATTTTGGGAATATGGGCATTGAGTTTATTTTTCGGTGTATTTTTATTTTGACACGTTCTTTTTTCCAACAAATTTCAAGTTGCACTTGAAATTTGTTGGAAAAAAGAATATATTACTCCTTGTTATAAATGTATGGAGGTATTATGATTTCTCGAAAAATAGAAACTCAGCTACGTAACCTATCAAAAATGTATCCAGTTGTAACTATTACTGGACCTCGGCAATCTGGTAAAACAACACTTGCTAAAGCCGTTTTCCCTACATATAAATATGTAAGCCTTGAGAATCTAGATGTTCGTGAAATGGCTCAAAAAGACCCAAGAGGATTTTTGAAATTATATTCTGCACCTGTAATACTTGATGAAATCCAACGCGTGCCTGAATTGTTAAGTTATATTCAAACGATTGTGGATGAAACAAATATTGCTGGACAATATATTCTTACAGGTAGTCATCAACCGCTTCTTGGCCAAAGTGTTGCACAATCGCTTGCAGGAAGAACGGGTATATTAAAATTATTACCACTTTCAATGGAAGAACTTAATAATGCAGGTATAAGCTTAGATCGTGATGAATACCTGTATAATGGCTTTATGCCTCGATTGTATGATAAAGGTATAGATTCAAGAGATCTTTATCGAGATTATTTTTCTACATATGTTGAAAAAGACTTGAGAATGATATTAAATATTAAAAACCTCTCTTCTTTTGAAACTTTTATTAAACTATTAGCAGGAAGAGTAGGGCAGTTGATAAATTTGTCTTCGCTCAGTAATGATGTTGGGGTGTCTTCACAGACACTACAGCAGTGGTTGTCTGTGCTCGAAGCAAGCTTCATAATATTTAGATTACCATGTTATTATGAAAACTTTGGTAAGCGGTTAGTGAAAAGTCAAAAACTTTATTTTACAGAGGTTGGGCTTGTTTCTTGGCTTTTAGGCATAAATTCTTATGAACAGGTAGCAAGGGATCCTTTATTAGGAGGACTTTTTGAAAATATGGTAGTGATTGAAGCTCTCAAGCATCAACTAAATTTAGGAAAATTGCCAGAACTATATTTTCTCCGTGATTCACAAGGCATGGAGGCAGATTTGGTTTATCGGGCTAATCATAACCAATTAGTGCCAGTTGAAATAAAAGCAAGTGCCACATGGAATGATGATTTTTGTAAAAACTTGATAAAAATGAAAAAGCTTTCATCCAAGTTTACCGATGGGTATGTAATATATAGTGGAGAACTATCTCCAGAAATAGATGGGGTTAAATTTTTAAATTATAAGAATACATCATCAATATTTTTATAACCCACCACAACCAAAAACGGTAGATGTGAGTTGCTCTAACGTCTCTTGTCTAATGTTCCATCTTCGCATTTATAGCTACCACGCCAACTCTATAAAATCTAACTACTACTTTTGGGATTACACCTTAATCCCCCTAAAATAAAAAAAATGGCATTTTTTGTTGCTGAAATTAAAAAAGAGGGTTGACTATTTGGGTCAAAATATCGCATAATAATTGCTCATTTGTCTTATAGCCCGGTTTACTCCTGCGGGTTACATCACAAAAAAACTCGAATTTTTAAGCTGTTTGCTTTCAGAGTTCCCTCCTCTATATATAAAGTAATAGGTTTAAATAATTCTCAGCAAAAGAAATACAGGAAATAAATGAAAACATTCGTACCAAAAGATCCAGGTGACAACCGCAGATGGTTAGTCGTTGATGCAGCTGGCAAGACAGTAGGTCGCCTTGCTGTACAGATCGCTAACGCACTTCGTGGCAAAGATCAGCCAACCTACACTCCATGGGTAGATACAGGCGCATTCGTAATCGTAGTAAACTGTGAGAAGATTAAGTTCACAGGTAAAAAAGAGCAAGAGAAAATTTACCAGCACTACACAGGCTGGCGCAGTGGTCTCTATGAGACAACAGCAGCTCAGATGCGCGTAAAGCACCCAGATTGGATTATCAAGAAGGCTGTAGAAGGCATGCTCCCAGGCAACAAGCTTGCTCGTGAGATGATGCGTCGCCTTAAGGTCTATGTAGGCCCAGAGCACCCACACGCTGCTCAAAAGCCAGTAGCTATGTAATTTCACACCATTAACCGAATAAGGACAGAATATGGCAGACAAGAAAGTAGATTATATCTCAGCTGCAACAGGTCGTCGTAAGACAGCAGTCGCACGCGTTCAGCTCCTAAATGGTACTGGTGTGTGTGTAGTTAATCGCCGTGAACCAAAGGAATACTTCAAGAGCGATGCTCTTCTAAAGTATGTATTCCAGCCACTAGAGATTGCTGGTGTTGAAGGTAAGTTCGACATCAAGGCATTCGTAAAGGGCGGCGGTATCTCAGGTCAGGCAGGCGCAGTTCGCCACGCTCTTTCACGTGCTCTATGTGAAGCAGATTCTTCACTACGCGCAGCATTGAAGGCAGCAGGTTGCTTGACACGCGATTCACGTATGAAGGAACGTAAAAAGCCAGGTTTGCGCGGTGCACGCCGTCGCTTCCAGTTCTCAAAGCGTTAATCCTACGTATTTGTTATCGGCAGCGGGCATCTCTTTTCGGGGGTGTCCGTTGTTGTTTATATTATACTCGTCGCTTATTAAAAAGTGTTTGTTGCCTTTAATTTTTAAATTGAGGGCATAGGTTTAACAAAAATATGTCAATAAAGAGTTTTTTCAAAACTATAGCAACTAAGCTCAAAACTGTAGTTGCAAAACAGGACTCCCTTTCTGCTAATACAAAGCAAAACAAAAAGGGAAAAAATCCTAATACACAAAACTCCTCTAAGAAGACAAAAAATAATAAGCAAGGTCCTAATAAAAATAAGCAACAGCAAAAAAAAACCTGCAAACAACAAGCATAATCAGCAGGGTAAAAAGGACCAAAATAATAAGCAAAACTTAAAGCAAGGCAATAAGCCTCAGCAAAAGGGTGGAAATAAGCCAAACAATAAGCAAAAGAACCACCCACAAAAGCCTCAGCAGCAAAAGCAACCACAGCAGGCTGATAAAGGCTCAATCTCACGCGAGGAAATTGCACAGGTTCTTCAAGAGGATAAATTCTTTGCAATCCCACCAGTAGAACTATCCTGGGATGCATCAGAATTTCAGGTTCCAGTAGTGGACGATAAGAAGCGCTTTCATGAATTTGATTTACCAAATCCAATCATGCACGCTATCTACGATTTAGGCTTCCAATACTGCACACCTATTCAGGCCGAAACATTAGATAAAACAATGTCTGGTCTAAATGTGGCAGGTAAGGCTCAAACCGGTACCGGTAAAACAGCTGCCTTCCTAATTTCTATTTTAAAGCGCATGCTAATCAATGTGGAAAGCCGTCCAATCAAGATTGGCCGCCCAGCAGCGCTTGTTCTAGCACCAACCCGCGAGCTAGTAATGCAAATCCAAAAGGATGCAGAGGCTCTAGGTAAATATTGTGGTCTAAGAAGTATTGCAGTATTTGGTGGTATGGACTATGATAAGCAGCTAAAGACAGTGCTTGAAGCACCAATTGATCTAGTTGCAGCCACACCTGGCCGCCTACTAGATTTCTGCAGAAATCATGTGCTAGATTTGCGCGGAATCCAAACCCTAGTTATCGATGAAGCAGATCGTATGCTAGATATGGGCTTCATCCCAGATGTTCGCCGCATTGTTCGCCTACTTCCAGAAAAGAATATGCGCCAAACACTTCTATTTTCTGCAACACTTAATGACGAGGTAATGCGCCTAGCAGAGCAGTGGATGCCAAACCCAGTTCAGGTATCCGTTGACCCAGAGCATGGCACAGTAGATACAATTCGTCAGCTAGTATATCCTATTGCAGCACGCGAGAAGTTTACGGTTCTATATAACATTCTAAAGAGTGACAAATATGGCCGCATCATCATCTTCAGAAACCGTAAGCGCGATTGCGAAGAACTCGTCTATAGACTTGCCCGCCAAGGAATTACAGCAGAGATGCTTTCTGGAGATGTGGATCAAAAGAAGCGTTGCCGTATTCTTGAGGATTTCCGCAGTGGTAAGGTTAAGCTAGTTGTTGCAACAGATGTTGCTGGCAGAGGAATTCATGTTGATGACATTTCTCTTGTTGTAAACTATGATTTCCCTTATGAGGCAGACGATTATATTCATCGCATCGGTCGTACCGGACGTGCAGGAACAATGGGAACAGCTGTTTCCTTTGCCTGTGAGGATGAATCCTTTATCATCCCAGATATTGAGACACTTTTAGGAGAGCCACTTCATTGCCAACAGCCATCTGATGAGCTATTTGCAGAGGTGCCTGCTCCAACAACAGATGTGCCACGTAAAAAGCCAGCTTCAAATAATGGAAGTGGCCCACATGCGCGTGGCTTTGGAGGTGGACGTAAGCCTCAAGGTAATTTTAGAAGAGGACCACGTCCTCCTAAAAAATAGCCTCTTTTTTTCACAATAAAAATTTTAAATCAAATACTTAAAAATAAGGATAAAAATTATGACAAACAATGTTAAGAAAGTTGCAATCCTAACAGCAGGTGGCTTGGCTCCTTGCCTAAGCTCAGCAATCGCAGCTCTAATTGAGCGTTACACAGAGGTAGCACCAGAGGTAGAGATTATCTGCTACGTTGGTGGCTATAAGGGTCTTCTAGAGGGAAAGAGCATCACAGTAACACCTGAGATGCGCAAGAACATCGCTGTTCTATACAAGCATGGTGGCTCACCAATCGGCAATAGCCGTGTTAAGCTAACAAACATCAAGGACTGCGTAAAGCGTGGCCTTGTAAAGGAGGGTCAGGACCCACAGAAGGTTGCTGCAGATCAGCTTGTTAAGGATGGAGTAGATGTGCTTCACACAATCGGTGGTGATGACACAAATACAGCTGCAGCAGATTTGGCTGCATTCCTAAAGACAAATGACTATGCTCTAACAGTTGTTGGCTTGCCAAAGACAATTGACAATGACGTATATCCAATCCGTCAGAGCCTTGGTGCTTGGACAGCAGCAGAAGAGGGTGCTAAGTTCTTCGCTAACGTAGTAGGCGAGCACAATGCAAACCCACGCATGCTTATTGTTCACGAGGTTATGGGCCGTAACTGCGGTTGCCTAACAGCAGCAACAGCTGTTGAGTATCGTAAGTTACTAGACAAGATGGAGTTTGTTCCTGGCATCGGTCTAAGCAAGGAGCGCAAGGAAATCCACGCTATCTACATCCCAGAGCTAGCATTTGATGTTAAGGCAGAGGCTGAGCGTCTACGCAAGATTATGGATGAGGTTGACAATGTAAACATCTTCGTTTCAGAGGGTGCTGGCGTTGAGACAATCATCAAGGAGATGGAAGCACGTGGTGAGGAAGTTCCACGCGATGCATTTGGTCATGCAAAGCTAGATGCAATCAACCCAGGTGCATGGTTTGCTAAGCAGTTTGCTCAGATGCTAGGTGCTGAGAAGACAATGGTTCAGAAGTCTGGCTACTATAGCCGTGCAGCTGCATCAAATGCTGCTGACAAGGAGCTAATCATTAAGTGTGCTGATAAGGCAGTTGATTGTGCAATGCAGGGCATTGGCGGTGTTGTTGGTGAGGATGAGAACAACAACAATGAGCTACGTGCTTGCGAGTTTGAGCGCATCAAGGGCGGTAAGCCATTTGATACAGATCAGGCTTGGTTCAACGACCTTCTAGCTGCAATCGGTCAGCCAAAGGGTGAAAAGGTTGAAGTTAAGCACTAATCACATTTGATTTGCTATTCACAACAAACAAGGCGTGGGCTACGGTCCACGCCTTTTTTTGTGAATGTCTTAAATTGTGGTGGCATTTAAAATCAATTGTTAGGTGGCGTGGTTTCACATTGCGGTAAATTATTATTTATGCTAAAATACAAAGTATTTTAATAAGTAGATGTAATGTGAGGGTTTTATGTCTGGTTTCACAATTTTTATTATGGTGCTTGTTGCAGCGTGCTTTACAGGGCTCGCTTATACTGCATTGCAAGCATTCTCCTCTGCTGCACAATCTTATAATAGCACATATACAAAGGAAACCTCTCGCTCTCTTGAGGATATGTTCCTTTTTATTCCTCCCCGTCGCATTGCTGAGCTTTCATGGCTTGCTGCAATAGTTGTTTTTTTTCTTTCATTTATCCTAACAGGTGGTATTTCTGGTTCATTAATTCAAGTTTGTATACGCATTTTGGTTTGTTTGATTTTAGGGTGTGGTGTTTTATTTCTTCCACGTTATGTTATTATGTGGCTAAAGATTCGCCGCAGGAATCGATTTAATATCCAGTTAGTAGAAGCTCTTTCCAGTATGAGTAATGCAATGAAGTCTGGATTTAGTATTATGCAGGCTATGGAGCATGTTGTCGCTAATGGTGAGAGTCCAATTTCTGAGGAGTTTGAGACAATGCTTCATCAGACACGTGTGGGTGTAGGTTTTCAAGAGGCATTGCGTAATATGGATCGCCGTGTTGGTAGTGAGGATTTAACATTGGTTGTTTTGTCAATTGAGACTGCCCGCAAAACAGGTGGTAATCTGACAGAGATTTTTGCATCAATTAGTCATACTATCAGAGAGCGTATGCGTATAGAAAAGCGTATTGATACACTAACGGCACAGGGCCGCCTTCAGGGAATAGTATTAAGCTTGATGCCAGTTGTAATAGGGCTGGTGCTTCATCTTTTGGAGCCAGATTTGTTTGGGCCATTTTTAAAATCAACTGTAGGTATTATTTGCCTATTTGTTGTAACAATTATGCTAGTTTTGGGAGCATTAACTATCCGTAAGATTGTAAAAATTGATATTTAATTGCTCTAATTAATTTGCATGTTGTATTTATTCGTGAATTTTAATAGATTGAAGGAAACAAAATGAAATATTCATCAAAGATAGCTACAGAGTTGGGGCTAAAGGAATTTCAGGTTGAGGCAGTTGCTGCACTTTTACAGGCGGATGCAACAGTACCATTTATTGCTCGTTATCGTAAGGAGCAGACGGGCTCAATGGATGAGGTACAAATTGCAGAAGTGCGAGATCGCATGGCAAAGCTTGAAGAACTAGATAATCGCCGCGATTCTATTATTGCGTCTTTAACAGAACGTAATCTTCTCACAGACGAGCTAGCAGAGAAAATTGCATTGGCAGATAGTCTCACGGTGCTTGAGGATATTTATTTGCCATTTAGACCAAAGCGTAGAACAAAGGCAATGATTGCACGTGAGCGAGGGTTAGAACCACTTGCAGAAGCAATTTTCAAGCAAGAGGGAAGTGAAACAGCAGAAGCACTTGCTGAGCAGTTTGTTGATGCATCAAAGGAAGTGCCTGATGTGTTGACAGCACTTGCTGGTGCACGTGATATTATTGCTGAGCAAATTAATGAATCATCTGAGGCACGTTCTGAAATGCGTGATTTCTATTCTCGCAGTGCTATAATTACCACAAAGGTGATAGAGGGTAAGGAAGAAGAAGGAGCAAAGTTTAGTGATTACTTTGAGTGTGCTGATCCTGTAGCTGGAATTTCTGGACATCGCTTGCTTGCAATGTTTCGTGCAGAGAAGGAGGGCTTCATTTCTATATCTTGCCGCCCAGAAGCAGAGGAAGCAATTGATTTATTAAAGCGTCGTTTTGTTTCTGGAAAGAGCTCTCTTTCAGAGCAAGTTGCACAGGCAGCAGAAGCAAGCTATAAGCGCTTAATGGCTCCATCAATGGAAGTGGAGCTACGTATGAATTTATTTAACAAGGCAGGTGACGAAGCAATTGTTGTTTTTGCAGCAAATCTTCGAGAGCTATTGATGGCATCACCACTTGGACGTAAGTCTGTGCTTGCAATTGATCCAGGTATTCGCACAGGTTGTAAGGTTGTTTGCCTTGATCCACAAGGAAAGCTTTTGTATGATTGCGTAATACAGCTTGCAGCATCAGATGTGCAGCGCCGTGAGGCAGCGGGCATTATCGTGGCATTGTGTAAACGCTACAATATTGAGGCTATAGCAGTTGGTAATGGTACATATGGGCGTGAGGCAATAGATTTTGTTCGCTCTATCGGTTTGCCACAAACAATGGTAATTGTTTCAGTTAACGAGAGTGGAGCATCTATTTATTCAGCATCAGAGGTTGCGCGAGAGGAATTTCCTGATAAGGATGTTACAGTTCGTGGCAGTGTCTCAATTGGACGCCGCTTGATGGATCCATTGGCAGAGCTTGTAAAGCTTGATCCAAAATCTATTGGAGTTGGACAGTATCAGCATGATGTTGATCAAACAAAGCTAAAGGCTTCTCTTGATGATGTTGTTATGTCATGTGTAAACTCAGTTGGTGTAGAGGTAAATACAGCTAGTCGTCAGCTATTAACTTATGTATCAGGTATTGGTCCAACAATTGCAGAGAATATTGTAAAGTACCGCGATGAAAATGGTCCGTTTAAGGCACGTAAGGATTTGCTAAAGGTTCCACGTTTGGGTAATAAAGCATTTGAGCAATGTGCTGGTTTTATGCGCATAGCAGATTCAGAAAATCCGCTTGATGCAAGTGCTGTTCATCCAGAGCGCTATGAGTTAGTTGGTCAGATGGCTAAAGATTTGGGCTGTGAGGTTACTGCTCTTATGAAGGATGCAGCAATGGTTTCTAAAATAAATATTAAAAACTATGTAACAGCAGAAATTGGTTTGCCAACACTTAACGATATTATTTCAGAGCTTGCAAAGCCAGGTCGAGATCCTCGTAAGGAGTTTGAGGTATTTAATTTTGCTGAAGGCATTATGAAGCCATCTGATCTATCTGCAGGGATGAAGCTACCTGGAATTGTTACAAACGTAACAAACTTTGGTGCATTTGTTGATGTTGGTGTTCATCAGGATGGTCTAGTTCACATAAGTGAGTTGTCTGATAATTTTGTTTCTAATCCAGCGGATGTTTTAAAGGTGGGACAAAAGGTTCAGGTGACAGTGCTTGCAGTTGATGAGCAGCGTAATCGCATCTCTCTTTCAATGAAGAGCATTCCTGGCTCTGGCGCAATGGGAGGAGTACGCCGTGAGCGTCGTGATGCACCTGCTGGTCAAAATGGTGCTCGTAGAGATGATCGTCGCTATGAAAACCGTGATAGAGGAAATGATAATCGCCGCAATAATAACCGAGGAAATGGTGGTGGTTTCGGTAGCCTTGGTAATGCCTTTGGAAATCTTAATTTTTAATTAGAGTTTATTAGGATTTGGAATTTGTGGTCAATAGTGATTGCATAGGAGAAATTTAAAAAATGAAATTTAACCTTTCGCGTAAGGCTCGTTGGGTGCTTATGGTTGTAATTGCAATTATTGTTTTTGCAATTGCTGCATTCTTCCAAAAGAGGTCTCGTGATTTACATGCATGGCCTGCTGCTTTAATAACAGGGGATTGCATAGGAGCAACACCTGCAGGGCTTTCTTTGATTTCTCATGCAGATACAAAAGAATTGCTTGCTACTAATAAGGCACAATCTCCTAGACTAACTCAGGCGTATAGGCATTATTTAATTAATGGTTATGACCAGGAGTTTGTTGTTCCTTATGCAGCATCACGTGCACAGGAGCTTGCTCCAGTTCATGAAAAACTTACAGCTCTTCTAGATGAGAAGCCGGGTTTTGATGCTACAGAGTATGGTTCTGTTCCTTTTACAGAAGCATCACTTCTTTTAATGGAATATCAGCTGCTAAAAAATATTCAAGCAGCAGGTCAGTTAGAGACTCATCCAACGCCAGAATTCCAAAGTGAAGCAATAAAGCTATGGATACAGCCATTACATTACATGCACACATCACTCCGTGGAACAGGTGTGTTTGGGCGCGGCTTGGCTGCAGAAATTGCCCGTACTTTTAATGCAGAGGTTCGTATGGGTTCTGGTAAGCATGTTTTTACGTTTGATCAGGTTAAGGCATTTAATGCAGAGGTTCGTAAATATCTTAAAGCACCAGACTCTTTAGAGCAAGCAATCCGAGATGATTATAAGGCTTTTTCTGGTGCTGCAAAAGCAATGTACGATCAAATGGCAGGTGCTCCAGCAAATGAGATTTATGGAGGCAAGCGTATTGGTGGAGTTACAGGACTTTATGTTAAAATGCTTGGTGGCTCTCCAGCTGTAACACAGCAGCATTTAGATGGCGTGTTCTCTTATTTGATTATTAATTCACGCAAGCCATATACTCCATCAAGCATTCTTGAGGGATTGCCAGCTTGGTGTCATGGGCTTGAGAGTGGCCCATATACCATTGACCCGATTGCAGAGGCAATTGTTAGTGCCTATTTAAATCAAGCAAGAACAGTTGTTGCAATAGAATGTCATTATGAAACAGAGCTACGTGTTGCAATGCTTAGCTTTGCAATAAATGCGTATAAGCATGCTAAGGGTGCATATCCAACTTCTTTAAAGGTGCTTGTTGAAGAGGGGCTTTTACATGCTGATGATCTTATAGATCCATTCTCATTAAATCGTGCAACGGAGCTTCAATATTGTTTAGATAATAATGGAGTAGATTGGCGAATTTATAGTGTTGGAGTAGATCAAAAGGATAATGGTGGTGTGCTACCAATTATTAAGGCTGATTCTAAAAATCAGCAAGAGCTAGAGCGATCAGACTTGGTCTATCAATCTGGTGAAAGAGAGAGAAGAATTAAGGCAGCATCAATGCCTCAATAAACACTCTTGTGTAGAATAAAAGTAACAATAAAAAACAAAATAGAAAGAAAAGAACATTATGTCAATGCTAGAAGAACCAGCAGGTAACGAAGGAATTAAAGCACGTGTAAGTGCAATTAAAATTGTTGCACAATGGATGGAGACAGGAGATTTTCCTGATAGACAGCTTTCTTTTGTTGCACCGGTATGCCGTGGCTTTGCAATGGATTTAGTTTATACAACACTTCGTAATGTGCGTTTATTGGATAGTATTGTATCGGAATATATTACACGCACACCAAATGATACAGTGATGGCAGCAATACTTCTCGGTGCATGCCAAATTTTTAAGTTAGATAATATGGCAGAGCACGCTGCGGTACATGCCACAGTAGAGGCTCTTAAAAAGGCAGGCGAGCCAAATTCTGCAGGTTTTGTAAATGCAGTTCTTCGCAATTTACTTAGAGCACGCGATGTAATAGAAATAAATATGAAGGTGCTACCATTGGCGATTCGTGAATCACATCCCGATGAGCAGGTTGAGCGCTGGCTAAAGCGTTTTGGTGAGGAAAAGACAGAGACACTTTGCAAGTGGGATAATACTTCTGCAAATGTAACTGTATGCACAGTTCCAGGAGGAGCAACAGTGGCAGAGCTTGTTGCTTCGTTTAATGAGGCGGGTGTTTTAGCAAAGCCATCAGAGGCTGCTCCTGACTATGCTGTTGTTGTGCCACATGGTTCACATGTAGAGCAGTTGCCTGGTTTTGAAGAGGGAGCATTTGCTGTGCAAGACCCTGCCACATTAGGTGCTGTTGAATTACTTGATGTTGCACCAGGAATGCGTGTGCTTGATGCTTGCTCTGCACCGGGAGGAAAGACTGTGCAGCTTGCTTTGCGCATGTGTGGAGATGGCTATGTGCTTGCTGGAGATTGTTGGGCTGATAGATTAGGACCTTTGCGTGAAAATCTAGCACGCTTTGGCTTGGAGTCTTTTGTTGAAGTGCGCCAGCTTGATGCTCGCCGCATTTCTATTTCAGATGTAGGCATGAGATTTGATAGAATTTTGCTTGATGTTCCTTGTAGTAATACTGGTGTACAACGCCGCAGAGCTGATGCTAAATGGCGTTTTACTCCTGATAGACTTAAGGAGCTCAATGATACGCAGTATGCAATTCTTTCAAATGCGGCAAAGCTTCTTCAGCCAGGAGGTAAGTTGGTTTATAGCACATGCTCATTAGAGAAGGAAGAGAATGATGATATTGTTCGCCGTTTCCTAAAGGAGCACCCAGAATTTACTCGCGGTGAGGTTCGCTTCTCTATGCCAGCAGTATCAGGTATGGATGGAGCTTATGCTGCATGCTTAATTTTAAATTCGGATTATAAATATCCAAAAACAAGTGGTAGAGAGCACTCTTCTCGTGAGCGTGGTTCGCAGTATGGAAAATCTGATAAAAAATTTTCTCCTAGCCGTCAGGGATTATCTGCTTCTCGTGATAAAGAACTCTCTCCAGATAGAAAGACATTCTCTTCAGACAGAAAACAATTTTCTAAGGATAGAAAACCTTTCAATAAGGATGAATATAAGAAGGAGCAAGGAAATAATCGCAGCCACGAAAATATGAAAAAGTCTGGCAATGTAGAGAAGTCAGGCTCACGTAGTAAGCGCACTTTTGATCCTCGCCCACAGGCTGCTCCAATAACTGAAGCTGCACCAAAGACACAGAAGCAACGCCCAACAGTAGGAGATACAAGATGGTAATGAAGCGATGGGCTGATACTTGTCTTGAGGCCTTTTGTCCAGAAACAAAAATTGCATTTTTGTTTTCTGAAATTTCCGATAGTGCAAATTTAATTGCTGCACGTTTAGGTTACTCCACACTAGAGTGTACAGTGTTGGGTTCCTTGTTCTCTGCTTTTTCAATTCTTGGATTGTCGCTTAATAGGGATGGATTAGATTCTGTTGAGGTTAAATGCTGCTCAAATGGTTTAATCGGCGGATATTTTGTTAGGGTTAATTCCAAAGGTGAAATTTGTGGTTATATTCACAATAAAATAGTATTGCCTAAAAATGTTTCTCAAAACATTCAAGATAGCAGTGATTTGGATATGATTTTTGGAAATATTGGAAAAGTCGAAGTTGCTCGCTATACTGAGAAAGGCACACGGGCTGATGTTATCACAGCAAAAGATGTATCTCCTATGCCAGATTCAATTATTAAGGATTGCATAGAGAAATATATGAAGCACGAAGTTGAAGCAATTGTAAAAATGAGAAATCCTGGAATGCATGATTTAAGTAATACAGTTGTTGTGATAAATTTAGGAATACCAGGAAGAAATAGGACTTTTAAAAATATTGTAAGAAAAGAAGGCATAGAATAAATACAGGAATTATTGTCTGTTTGCCCTTCTGTTATTGCATTTAGAGTAGAATTTGATTTGCCACTATTAATGTCAGGACCTAATTTGACAATACAGCCAGGTTGTATTTGCTCAGAAGAAAAGGTAAAAAAAGAATACGAGAAGGTCTCAGATGAGGAGTTTAAGCAGATTGCTCGCTTAGTAAATAAAAATTCTACAGAAGAGCTTTATTGCTATAAGTTTCGTTGTCATTGCTGTGGAGAGCTCTATACAATTGAGCGTAGATATTCAATAGAGCATCCATAGGGAAGGATTTGTTTATGTTACAGCTACCACTTCATTTTTGGTTGTTTGCTGCAATTACTGCAGCAGTTTTTGGTGCTTGTGTTGGGTCTTTTTTAAATGTATGCATATATCGCATTCCTTTAGATCAATCTGTTGTGACTCCACGTTCGCACTGTATGAGCTGTGGCAAGCTTATACCTTGGTATCATAATTTGCCAGTATTGAGTTATTTTATTTGTCGAGGGAGATGTTTTAATTGTAAGGAGCCATTTAGCTTTAGGTATGCCTTTGTTGAGCTATTAACAGCATTGTTTTTTGTGCTTGTTGTGGCAGCATACCCACCGATTGGAGGAAAAACAATTCTGGGGATGACACAAATAACCTTCCCTGCACTTGTTCCAATCTATTGGATATTTATTTCAGGTTTAATTGTTGCCACAGTTGTTGATTTTGATCATTTTATTATTCCAGATAGTGTTTCTATTGGTGGAAGTGTGGCTGGTATAGTATTTTCATTTATGGTGCCAGAGCTTCATGGGCAAAGTTTTTGGTGGCAGGGTGGTTTATATGGAATTTTAGGCTTTGCTGCGGGTTTTATACCTTTGCAGCTTTTGCGTTTGGGATTTACATGGTATTTTAGAAAACGTGGCAGAATCGAGAAGGATGAATATGCGATGGGTTTTGGTGATATAAAGCTCATGGGTGCTATAGGTGCATTTCTAGGTTATCAAGCTGCCGGCTTTACAATTTTGGCTGGTGCATTAGCTGGTACACTTGTTGCATTGCCACTATTATGTACAAAGAAACGTAAGCTACTTGATAGAATTCCATTTGGGCCATATTTGGCATTTGGAGCAATTATTTATTTATTTTGGGGAGCTTCAATTATTAATGCTTATTTAAGCCTTCTTATTGGGGTAAATTAGATGTTGGTTTATAATAAGTGAGTTATTCTTGTTTTGTTAGGAAATATTGGAGTATAATCTTATTAAATCAACTATAAATAATTTGTACATAATTTATGGCACGTATTATGAATCAAATAAAAAATACAATGGACATGTGTAATGGTCCATTGTTTAAACAAATTCTTTTCTATTCGCTACCATTGCTAGGAACAGTGATTTTGCAGATTACCTTTGGTATGGCGGACATGATTGTTGTGGGAAGATATAGGGGTCCTGAGAGTGTTGGTGCTGTTGGTTCGACTTCCTCATTAATAATTCTTATATTAAATTTCTTTTTTGGGTTATCAGTTGGCACAAGTATCCTAGCAGCAAATTTCTTTGGTTCAAAAAATTTATCTTTATTACGTCGGCTTTCTTATACCTCCATAGCTGTAGGAATATGGGGTGGTATTTTTTTGGCAATATTAGGTCAAATTATTTCTGAACTGATATTATCTTGGATGGGAACGCCAAAAGAAAACCTTAGCAAGGCAGTGACGTATATGAGCATATATTTTCTATGTATGCCAGCGCTTATGGTGAATGTGTTTGGATCAGCACTTTTACGAGCTGTAGGAGACACAAAACGCCCACTTTATTTTTTGATATACTCTGGAATTGTTAATGTGGTATTAAATTTTATTTTAGTAGCATATTTTGGTTTAGATGTTGATGGTGTTGCGTGGGCTACCTCTGCATCGCAATGTATATCGGCAGTGCTTGTAATGCGAGCATTAATGGAGAGGGATGGAGTTTTCCTATTTAAATTTAAATTTTTAGGAATAGATTGGAAGCTTTTGAAGCGGATGCTTTCACTTGGAATTCCAGCATGTATTCAATCAAGCTGTTTTAGTTTCTCTAATGTGCTGATGCAATCAGCAGTAAATAGTCTTGGTGCGATAGCTGTAAATGGTAATGGTATAGCACAAAATCTCGAGGGACTTGTTTATACAGGTTCTGGTGCTTACCATAATACGACAGTAGCATTTGTGGCACAAAATGAAGGAGGAGGGAACAGGGCTCGTTCTATTAGGAGTATTAAATATTGCATTTTACTTGGCTTTTTGGTACCAGAAATAATGGGCTTATTGTTTACAATATTTGGGCCAGAGGTTTCTTTGTTTTATGCACCAGCAGCAAAAGAGGAAGAGGTTGCTGCATGTATGAGTAGAATACTTGTTACATTCCCGATATATGGTCTCTGCGGAATTATGGATGTTGTGTCCGGTGCCTTGCGTGGAGTGGGCTCAACAATTAGTAGTACCATTATAATGCTATTATCAGTATGTGCTATAAGAGTTTGTTGGGTATATTTTGTATTCCCATCTCATTCTTCTATAAAAGAATTGATGATAAGCTATCCTATTACATGGACCTTGAGTATTATCATTTGTTCGATTTATTTGATATACAAATTAATAAAGTTAAGAGGGAAGAGCGTCTCTTTTGCATAAATGTTTTTCCTGACAGTAGGAGAAATGGATAAATATAATCCTTTCGGTGGTTTAAAAAAATGCTTGGTGTTTTTATATCTAAATGATATAATAGCGGTGTTTTTAAAAAAGATAAGGAGCTATTAGTTTTATATGGCAAAGGATGATTCAATTGAAGTTACAGGTACAGTTGTAAAGGTTCTTCCAGCAACAATGTACAAAGTACGTTTAGATAACGGACATGAGGTATTGGCTCATATTTCTGGTAAAATGCGTAAATTCTTTATTAAGATTACCACAGGTGACGTTGTAACACTTGAAATGTCTCCATATGATTTGGAAAAGGGGCGTATCATTTATCGTCACAAATCACCAACACCACCAGCACAATAATTTGTTCATAGAGCGTGCAAGATTTGCACGCTCTTTTCATATATACGACAAATTAAACTGAAGAGCTAAAAGGAAATACATGAAGTCTGTTTTAATTACAGGAGCATCAAGCGGAATTGGTGAGGCTTTTGCCTTGAAGCTTGCCTCTATGGGTATAGAACAATTATTTATTTGCGGAACAAATTTAGAGAGGCTAAAGCAGGTTCAAGAGAAGTGTCTTTCTGCTGGTGCTAAGGCGGTGTCAATAAAGCAGTTAGATGTTGTAGATCGCAGCGCTGTGGCAGAGTGGGTTTTCGCTTGTAATGCAGAATTTCCTCTTGATTTGGTTTATGCTAATGCAGGTGTGGCGACAGGCACAGAGTATGTTAATAGTAATGTATTTCGCACCTTTGATATCAATGTAGGTGGTGTGATAAATACAGTGCTTCCAGCAGTAGAATGTTTTTTTGCTCGTGAAAATGTTGACCCTGCCACAGGGTTAAAGGGTAAAATAGCGATAACAGCCTCAATTGCTGGCTATCACGGCCTACCACAATGTCCATCCTATAGTGCTTCAAAGTCTTGTGTAAAGGCTTGGGGTGCAGGGCTTAGGGGGATGCTTGCACGTGATAAAATAGGCGTTAGTGTTATCTGTCCTGGTTTTGTTCGCTCAAGAATAACAGATGTTAATACATGCCCTATGCCATTTTTTATGGAAGCAGATGTGTGTGCTGAAAAAATTTATAAGGGGATTATGCGCAATAAGGGTATAATTGCATTTCCTTGGCAAATGCGCTTAGTTTCTTGGTTTATGGGGACTTTGCCAGAGTGGTTGAGTGGATGGATTTATAGTAAGCTTCCAGAAAAGAATGATACAACTAAAGCATTGCACAATCTCTAAGGCAAATTAAAATTAGGAGTCAAGTATTGGCATCTCTCGCCTCGGCATCACAGGGAGGCTTTTGCCTTCAAAAAGCTCTCAATCTCTCCACAGGTAGAGCATTTCTTTTTACTTTATTATTCTAATTTTTTACATATAATTTACCATTTCTAGATAAAATTCACAAATAATTGATGTTTTTATTCAAAATTTGCTTTTTGTTCTTGCTTGTATTTTGCAATAAATGTTAAAATTTGAACTAGTTGTTGTGGAATAGATTTGGTAACTTAATAAAATTCAAGGCACAGGTAACAAAATGTGGAAAAGATTTAAAGGCTATTTTTCTAATGATATCGGTATAGATTTAGGTACAGCAAATACTTTGGTATATGTTCGCGACCGCGGTATTGTAATCAATGAGCCTTCAGTGGTTGCTTTGAAGAAGGATTCAAAGACTGTTTTGGCTGTCGGTATTGAGGCAAAGCAGATGCTAGGTCGTACACCAGGTTCAATTACGGCAATTCGCCCAATGAAGGCTGGTGTAATTTCTGATTTTGACGTAGCAGAGCAGATGATCCGCTATTTTATCAAGAAAGCACAAAAGAGTAAGTTACGTAAGCCTAGGGTTATCATAGCTGTTCCTGGAGATATTACAGGCGTAGAGCAGCGTGCTGTTAAAGAGTCAGCAATTAATGCGGGTGCAAGAGATGTTTATCTGATTGAGGAGCCGATGGCGGCGGCAATCGGAGTTGGTATGCCAGTTGCAGAGCCTCGCGGTAATATGATTGTTGATATCGGAGGCGGTACAACAGATGTTGCGCTTATCTCCTTGGCTGGTATTGTATATGCGCAGAGCGTTCGTGTTGGTGGCGATGCTATGGACGAGGTTATTGCGCAGTACATGCGCCGTATGTACAACCTAATGATTGGTGAGAGATCTGCCGAGGAAATCAAGATTCAGATTGGATCTGCATATCCATTGGTAGAGGAGCGTAAAATGGAGGTTAGAGGCCGCGATAATGTAAATGGTCTTCCTCGTACGCTTGAAATTACCTCAAAAGAAATACGCGAGGCTTTGCAGGAGCCGGTATCGCAGATAGTTGATGCAGTTAGAAACTGCTTAGAGAAGAGCCCAGCTGAATTGGCAGCGGATTTGATTGACCGCGGTATTGTTTTGGCTGGTGGTGGTTCTATGCTAACAGGGTTGGATACCCTAATTTCAGAGCAGACAGGTCTTCTTGTTACACGTGCAGACTCCCCGCTAGAGGCGGTTGCTGAGGGCACAGGTATGGTTCTTAATGAGCTTGATGTTCTACATAATCATGGTATGAACTAATTAGCTGAACAAGAATTTTTATTTAAAATACTCGGTATTTCTAAATCATTTTGTATAACGACGCACACAGCCCTTGTTTAGTAATTTATTAGTATCGCTAACAAAGGTTATGTAGTGAAGAGACAAAGATTTTTAGTGATTGGCTTGCTCGCAGTTTGCATTGCGTGTCTATGCTTTTATTTAATCACTATTCTTTTTAGAGCAATCAATAAGGCGACCACAAAGGAGTTGCTTGCACCATATGAGCGTGTGGCAAATTCTGTTGCGTCAGATGCTGCAGACTCGGAAGAGAAGCGAGATCTTCGAATTGAGGTGCATGCTGCATTGCTAGAGAAGTTCCAGCGTGAGAATGCAGAGCTTCGCCGTCAGTTAGATATTGCTCAAACCTATAAACAGTTAATTTCTGCACAGGTGATTTCACGTGGCGGAGATGGCTGGTGGAGGGTTGTTCGTTTAGATAGAGGAAGTAAGCATGGTATCAATGTTGATGCCACAGTGGTTGCTATCCCTAGTTACCTAGAGGATCCAGAATTTAGAGGCTGGGCAGAAACAAATAAGCTGCATATTGCACTTGTTGGTCGTGTAATTGCTACAACAGCAAATACATCAGATGTGCTTTTGCTTACAGATCCTAATAGTAAGGTGGCTTGCCGCATCCGTGAAAATAATTCTACTGCACGTGGAATTCTTTGTGGAATGGGTGTTCGAGCAAATTCATCAAATTTAGACTTCTTGAGCGTGGTAGAACCACTTAGCTTAGATTATATTTCAAAGAAGCAAACCCCAGAAAAAGGTATGCTTATTGAAACAAGTGGGCTAGGAGGAGTTTTCCCTGCACGCATCCCCGTCGGCAAAATTATTGCTGTTGAGGAGGCGCCTTCCAATTTATATTTGAGTGCAAAAATTGCACCATTTGTGGACTTTGCTACATTAGAGCATGTGATGATTATCGCTTCAGCAAAAGCAGCTCATGCAGCAGTTGGTCCACCAGAAAAGGTGGAGCCAGAAAATGAGAAATAATAATAATCGAATAGTTTTATCTCTCATATTGGCATTTACATTTTCTGCCTTTTTGCAGGATAGGCTTCCGCCTTTTTCTATGTATGCTATTAAGGTGCCTTTTGTGTTGGCTCCATTTATCTATTATGTGTTTAGACATAAATTGGTGATTGGTATAATTGCAGCAATTTGTTGTTCAATTATGGGAGATGGGCTTTCTATTAGTAGTGGAGTGGCATATCTTATTGTTAGCATTGGAACACTTTTCTTAAACCATTATGTTTTTAAAAAGCAGCTTCCTGATAATTCGATTTCATGCGGGTTGATAGCTATTCCTTTAACTGTGTTGGTGTTGTTAATACAATATGCATCTATAGTTATATTTACTGAGAATGCATTTCATATTAGTTTTGTTTTGGTTAAGCTAATAATTACAGC
Source organism: Kiritimatiellia bacterium (assembly GCA_017481725.1). Taxonomy (GTDB): domain Bacteria; phylum Verrucomicrobiota; class Kiritimatiellia; order RFP12; family UBA3636; genus RGIG990. The sequence continues at coordinate 50,285 of JAFUOX010000043.1, forward strand.
TATTTTAACAGGCGTGGCAACAATAGCACTTTCTGAAGCATTTTACCGTTTTGAATTAATTGTTGGCAATATAGAGGTGGCAGATGAAGAACTTGGTTGAGAAGGAAGCGGCTGCCGCACGTATACGCCTAATAGTTATGGGCGTGCTAATGCTAATAGGTGTTTTTTATTTGCTATTTTGCCTATATGATATTCAAGTGAAGCAAACTCGCACCTTTAAGTCTGCTCAAGAATTTCATTCATTGCGTAGAGTGCGCCTTCCTGCAACGCGAGGAAAAATATTAGATAGAAATGGTATTGTACTTGCAGATAATAAGCCTTCCTATTGTGTTTCAATTTATCTTGAAGAAATGCGCCAAAAGGGAGCATGGACAAATACCATAAATCATGTTGCTGAGCGTCTTGCCGAAATATCTGAAATTGTGGGTGTCCCTTGTGAGGTTGATAAGGAAGGTATTTGGGCTCATATTCGTCGCCGTAGGGCAATACCTATGGTAGCATTCCGCGGATTAGATGATGTGGCTGTGGCTCGTTTAAGTGAAAATGCAAAGCATATCCGTGGTGTTGATATTTCTGTTCAAGCAGAGCGTGTATATCCATATGGAGATTTGGCTTGCCATCTAATAGGATATGTGGGAAAAGGCCAACCAGATAATTTAGAGCAAGAACTAAATCCAGATGGATTAGAGGATTTTGATGCAGAAAGTCTAGAATATGATTTTCTTTTACCGGATTTTGTTGGCAAGGATGGTGTTGAAAAGGCATGTAATTCAACATTAGCAGGCGTTGGTGGAGGCGAATTAATTCGCATTAATGCTGTGGGCTACCGTCATGAATCATATATGGGAAAACAACCTGTTCTAGGTAAGGATGTTGCCCTAACAATTGATTTACGCTTACAGAAGCTTGCAGAGGAAGCTCTTGATGGAGTTCGTGGAAGTATTATTGTTATGGATTGTGAGACAGGAGAGCTTCTTGTTGCTGCAAGTGCTCCACGATATGATTTGTCTCGTTTTGTTCCAACACTTTCAGGTAGCTATTGGAAAGAATTATTAAATGATCCAATGCGCCCATTGTATGGTCGTGCATGTAGTGGTATTTATGCACCTGGTAGTATTTTTAAACCTCTAGTTGCACTTTCTGCTTTGCGTGAGGGTGTAATAGATGCACAGACACATTTTTATTGTAGTGGTAGAATCGAGATAGGAGGGAGTGTTTTCCGTTGTGCTCGCCGTTCAGGTCATGGTGACATCAATTTACGTCAGGCAATCTGTGGCTCTTGCAATCCATTTTTTATAATAGCTGGAACACGTTTGCATTATGAACCGTATATTTATCAAGATGCATTAGATGTTGGTTTTGGTCAAGCACCACAGCTTGAAATTCCTTGCTCAAAGGGAGTGCTTCCTTCCTCCGCGTGGAAGCGTAGGCGTGAGAGAGATGGCTGGCGTGATGGAGATACTGCCAATGTTTCTATGGGTCAGGGATATCTTTCTGTTAGCCCATTGCAGGTTGCGGTGTATACAGCTGCACTTGCAAACGGTGGTAAGGTGTTGCGCCCTCGCTTGGTTCTTCCTGAAGGAGGTAAAATAGAAGAGGGAGAAGTGCTTAGACACATGAATTGGAGAAGCCAGGATTTGAATTTGGTCAAGCTTGGTATGTGGGATGTGGTCAACAGCGGATGGGGAACTGGTCGCAGAGCAAAGCTTGATGGAGTGTCATTAGCAGCAAAAACAGGTACTGCAGAATATATGGATAAAGGTGAAAAGAAAAAGAATGCTTGGATGATTGGCTTTGCTCCTTTTGAAAAACCAAAATATGCTATTGTTACAATGCAGGAGGATTCAGATGCAGGTGGACTTTCCGCAGCACGCTTAATGCGTCAAATGACTCAGGCAATTTTCCTCCCAGATACTGTTCAAGCTAATATTGAAGAACTGGTAGAGGAGGAGCGGAGCTTTGTTGAAATTAATGAGGTGGTTCCAGTTGATGCAGATATTGATTTGGAGATACATCCAGAACAGCTTATTATTGAACCAATTTTAATTTCAGAGGAGAATAACTCACAATCAACAAATTCTCTTATGCAGATTTCAGCTCCATTGACATCAGAGCAAATAGATTCAATTTATATGGCACCAGAAGATATTCAAGATTCCTCTGAGACCCTGCCACAATTAGAAATAGATATGCATTCAAATATGCCTCCTAACCAAGAAACAAATGAGGAGGAAGATTAATATGGTTTTATCAAAATACAAAAAGAATACATCAAGCCCAAATAAAGGCTTTAGCTTCCCAAGTTTTAATTGGGTGCTTATGCTATGCATGGGGATTCTTTTAACAATCGGTGTACTATTTGTTAAAAGTGCAACAAATATGCGCACCGATAGTGTTCATTATCTATATGTTCAGATGCTTATCAAATGGATACCACTCGGTATAATCGCACATTTTGGCATCGCATTCTTTGATTATCGTAAGCTTTCAGAAAAAGCGTGGCTGTTGTATGCGCTGGGTATCTTTTTGTTAATTCTTGTTTTGATACCAGGAATAGGCACAGCAAGGCTTGGTGCTCGCCGTTGGATTTTTGGTTTATTTCAACCTTCTGAATTTATGAAGCTGTGTATAATGCCAGCAGCAGCATTGTTATTGGGAAAATATACGGGAATAAAGGATAGATATCGCTTCGGTGCAACGCTTGTTGTTTTTGCAATCCCAATGGGTTTAATTGCAATTCAACCGGATTTGGGTAGTGCTATTGTTTTTGTTCCAGTATGTCTAGCAATGCTTTTTGTTTCTGGCTGCTCGCCACGTCTTCTTCTTACAATATGCTTAGTAGGCGTATTTTGTATTAGTGTAGTTCTTGCTCTTATTTTGATTCCAGATAAAATGCCAGAGGAAAAGCGAGCAAGGATTGAAAGTGTTACAGATAATTTTATTTTTCCGCACTGGAAAAAACGTGTGAGAGTTTTTGTTAATCCAGATCATGATCCTTTGGGTGCTGGCTGGAATAAGAAGCAATCCGAAATTGCTGTTGGTAGTGGTGGCAAATATGGAAAAGGCTATCTTAATGGCACTCAAAATATTCTAGGCTTTTTACCAAGATCTGTATCTTCAACAGATTTTATTTTCTCTGTTATAGCTGAGGAAATGGGGTTTGTTGGAAGTTGTGTCTTGTTAATTCTTTTCGGTGGCATGCTTATAAGCATTGCCGTAACCGGTATCTTTTGTGGTGACGCCTCTGGCAGATTGATTTGTGCAGGTGTCTCCGCATTGTTTTTTGCACATATATTTGTCAATATAGCTATGACAATAGGTAAGATGCCTATTACAGGTATTCCACTGCCTTTTATTAGCTATGGAGGCACTTTTACAATATCAACAATGGCATTGCTCGGATTAGTACAGAGTGTGGCTATACATAGTAAGCCATCTCAATCTTGAGATGCCAAATTAAAGAAAGAAGATTCAAATGTTTGGAAGAAATTTTTTCAAATTTAAATGGATTACTAGAGCAAGCAATCACTTGAAACGTGAAATTATCGTTAATTGTGAAAAGCTTGAAACACGTGTTGCTGTTCTTGAAAATGGCAAATTGGAAGAATATCAAGTTGAACATCCAATGGATGAGCGCTTTGTTGGTTCAATCTTTAAAGGACGTATTCAAAATCTAGAAAATGATTTACAGGCAGCCTTTGTAAATATTGGTATGCGTAAAAATGCTTTTCTACACTATTGGGATATGAACCCAGATGATGATGCTATTCTTGATGAAGAGGAGATGAGCGAGATTCGCCATAAGCCAAGAAATAAACGCTTCACGAATGAAGAAATAGCAGCTCGCTATCCAATAGGTTCTGTTATCACTGTGCAGGTTTCAAAGGGTGCAATCGGTACAAAGGGGCCTCGCATCACTGCAAGTCTTTCAATTCCTGGTCGCTACCTAGTGCTCATGCCTAATAGCACCTTGCGCGGTGTTTCACGCAAAATCGGTGATGCCCATGAGCGTGAGCGCCTAAAGAAAATTTTGACACGTATGCAGAAGTATATTCCTGAGGATTGTGGTCTTATTGTTCGCACAGCAGGTATGGGTGTTTCTAAGAGTGCATTTATTAGGGATTTACGCGTTGTCCTTTCAAGCTATTCTGAAATGAAGCAAGCCATTGCGGAGCAGCCTGCACCATGCTGTGTTTATGAGGAGCCAGATTTGATTATGCGCGTTATTCGCGATTGGATGACAGAGGATGTTGACCGCATTGTAATTGATAATCCAGTTGTTTATGAGCGTGTACGTAAGGAGGCTGCGAAGATTTCTCGTAAGGCACGTAATCTTATCACTCTATATGAGGGACATTATCCAATATTTGATCATTTTGGAGTTGAGAAGCAGGTGGAGGATGCTTTCCATCGTAAGATACCTCTTCCTTCTGGTGCTTATCTAATTATTGATGAAACAGAAGCATTGATTTCTGTTGATGTTAATACTGGGCGTCATAAGGGTAAAGGCTCTCAAGAGGAAGCAATTCTTGAGGTAAACCTTGAGGCAGTGGAAGAGGTCGCTCGCCAATTGCGCTTACGTAATATTGGTGGCTTGGTAGTGCTTGATCTTATTGATATGAAGTCACGTAAGCACCAGCAACAGGTATATCGTGCATTCAAAAATGCCCTCCGCCGCGATAAGGCCCGCACAAATGTTATGCAAATTTCAGAGCTCGGACTTCTTGAAATGACTCGCCAACGTTTTGATGCAAGTATTCAATCTCAGATGAATTTAGATTGCCCATATTGCCATGGTCGTGGTATAATAAAGTCACCTTTACAGCTAAGTATCGATGTTCAACGTCGCCTTCGCTCTTTGGTAAGCTTGTTTAAAGCAGAGCGCCGCGAGGTAGATATCCAAGTTTGCATTCATCCTTCTGTGTTAGATCGTATTCGTACAGAAGATGGTGATTTAATCCGTGAGCTTCAGGATAACTATAAGGGAAGACTCTCCTTTAAGGCAGACCCAATGCGCCAGGCTGAGAGTTTTTCAATTATTGATGTAAAATCATCTCAAATACTATTTAGTACAGGTGATCAGAAGCAGATTTAATGTATGTTGTGTTTGTTAAAAAATAAATAACAAGGATAAAACAATGAAAGAAAAAACATCAAAAGTAAAAATGTTTGCTAATTGTGCATTTGCTGCAATAGCTATTTGTGCAATGGCATTTGCTGGTTGTGCAAAGGAAGAAAAAGTTCTTCATATGGTTACAGAGGCAACCTTCCCTCCATACGAATTTCGTGAGGGTGGTAAGATTGTTGGTATCGATGTTGATATCGTAACAGAGGCAGCACGCCGCATCGGTTATGAGGTTGAAATTCAGGATATGTCTTTCAATTCTGTTATTGCAGCTGTTCAGACAGGAAAGGCTGACATTGCAGCATCAGGTATTACTGTTACAGAGGAGCGTAAAAAGCAGGTTAATTTTACAATTCCATATGTTACAGCTAAGCAGGTAATTCTTGTACCAGTTGATTCTCCTATTCAGTCTGCAGAAGATTTGAAGGGTAAGCGCATTGGTGTTCAGCAGAGCACAACAGGTGATATTTATGTAACTGAGAATATCGGCGATCCAGAGCGCTTTGAGAATTCAGCTATTCTTGTTGCTACACTTGTTGCTGGTAAGCTAGATGCAGGTGTGCTTGATGGAGATCCTGCTAAGGAGTATGTAAAGACAAATCCTCAGCTTCATATCCTAAAGGAAGCATTGACTTTTGAGGATTACGCTTTTGCAATCAGCAAGAAGAATCCTGAGTTATTGGATAAGTTCAATAAGGCAATGCAAGAAATGACAGATGATGGCACAATGGCTGCTATCTTTGCAAAGTATAGCGATAAGGAATAATTAATATTGTTCCTCTAATACAATAAAAAACCTAAATCTTGCATCTGTGAGATTTAGGTTTTTTGTTTGTAAGTCTAGATATCACCATACAAAATGTCCGTAAACCATCTGAATCGCTATTTTAGGCAAAATAAAGCACATGATTAGTTGGTAAATATGGTAGATATGCATATGCTTTTTTTACAGAAATTTCTTTCTTCTTTAATAATGTATGATTTTGTGCTACAATAAACTAAATTTTTAGTTTATTTTTTTGTTTCATAAATCAAATAGAAGTTTAAGCCGATTTTAGATGCTTTTTTATTAGGAGAAGTAAATGAATATAAAATTAATTCTGGGTACATTGTGTATTACCGCTTTAACTGTTTTTGGAAACGTATCAAAAGCAGTTAATGTAGAGGAGGCACAGACAAAAACCCTTCGTATGGTAACAGAGGCAACATTTCCACCATATGAATATCGTGAGAATGGAAGAATTATCGGCATCGATCCAGATGTCGTTCGTGAGATAGCACGCCGCAATGGCTATGCACTTGTGATAGAGGATATGCCATTTAATTCAATTATTGCAGCGGTTCAGTCTGGTAAGGCAGATATTGCAGCATCAGGTATTACAATTACAGAGGATAGGAAAAAGATTGTTAATTTTTCTGATCCATATATTACTGCTGGTCAGTCAATAATTATTTCAAAGAATTCAACTATTAAGTCTGCTGCAGATTTAAAGGGTAAGCGCATTGGTGTTCAAAGTGGAACTACAGGTGATATATATGTAGCAGAAAATATTGGTGAGCCAGAGCGTTTTGATAATGCAGCACTAGTATGTGCAGCAATCTCATCTGGTAGGCTTGATGCCGGTGTTGTAGACACTGCTCCTGCGAAGGAATTTGTAAAACGCAGCGAAGATATAAAAATGCTTCCAGAGCCTTTAACCTCAGAGGAATATGCTTTTGCTATAAATAAAAATCGCACAGATTTGCTAGAAATGATTAATACAACTCTAGTAGAAATGAAGGATGAAGGCTTAATTAAGCATATAGTTGCAAAGCATGAGAAAAATGTCACTAAGGATACCGAGGAAATCAAAGAAACAGGCTTTTGGGCTGATTTTAAGGATGATTTTCATACCAACTTTGTTGATGATGATCGCTATTTGTATTTGTTAAATGGATTTGTTAAGACAATAGAAATTTCTGCTGGTGCCGTTGTCCTCGGTATCATGATTGGTTTCTTGGTCGCAGTTATTCGAAGTGCTGCAGATCAGACAGGTAAATTAAAAATCGCAAATTTGATTTGTAAATTTTATCTAACTGTTATCCGTGGTACTCCAGTTGTCGTTCAGCTATTGATTATCTATTTTGTTATCTTTGGTTCTGTTGACATAAACAAAGTGGTAATTGCAATTATTGCATTCGGTCTAAATTCTGGTGCATATGTTGCTGAAATTATTCGTTCTGGAATTATGTCTATTGATAAAGGACAGCTTGAGGCTGGGCGTAGCCTTGGCTTGTCATATCCAAAGACAATGATTTTAATTATTCTTCCTCAAGCATTTAAGAATGTTCTTCCTGCTTTAGGTAATGAATTTATTGTGCTTTTGAAGGAAACAAGTATTTCTGGTTATATTGCCCTTGAAGATTTGACAAAGGGTGGTGATATTATCCGAGGACAAACATATAATGCATTTGTTCCATTGATGGCGGTTGCTATAATCTACCTAACGGTGGTTATATTCCTATCAAAATTACTCACATTGCTTGAAAAACGTTTGAAGAGAAATGAATAAATTTGGTAGGTAAGAATAATTTAGGAGATAATATTATGGAAAACAATCCAGTAATTTTTGAAGTTAAGAATTTAGTTAAGAAATATGCCAAGGTGCATGCTGTAAATGGTGCTTCTGCTGCAATTAAGAAGGGTGAGGCAGTTTTTATCGTTGGACCATCAGGCTCAGGTAAAAGTACATTTCTTCGTTGCCTAAATAAATTGGAGCATCCAACCTCTGGAGAAATATTGTTTCACGGCAAAAAGGTGTCGGATAATCCTCGTGCAGAGAATCATTTCCGAGAAAATGTTGGTATGGTTTTTCAGCATTTTAACCTATTCCCTCATCTAACCATTAAAGAAAATATTACTCTTGCACCAATTCAAACAAAGCGCCTTACAAAGGCGGAAGCAAGTGCTGTGGCAGATGAGCTATTAGCTCGTATTGGTTTAGCAGATAAGGCAGATGCTTATCCTCTGCAGCTTTCTGGCGGTCAAAAGCAACGCGTTGCTATCATTCGAGCATTGGCGATGAAACCAGAGGTGATTCTTTTTGATGAACCAACAAGTGCTCTTGATCCAGAGATGGTTGGCGAGGTGCTTTCATTGATGAATGACCTTGCGAAAGAGGGCATGACAATGATTGTTGTTACTCATGAGATTGGATTTGCATGTGAGGTGGCAGATAGAATAATCTTCATGGATAATGGCAAAATTATTGAAGAGGGCTCTCCTGTGGATGTTACCAAGAATTCTCAAAATCCACGAGTTCGAGATTTCTTCCAGAAAATTCTAAATGTCTAAAAAAAGTGCGGCTTCTGCCGCACTTTTTTTAGACATTCTATAACCAATTTTTATGTGATTGGGTTTAACTGTCAAATAAAAAAAGTAACTAAACTCTAATAGCAGTATAACCTCAATAGCCGCTGCACTCTAGAAAACAAGCACTTGTTTTATTTGCTTCCTTTTTGATATAATAATGTTGTCTTGCTAGCAGTTTAAAATGGAGTAATTTGTTAAAATGCTTTATGCTATAGTCTCAGATATACATGGTAATTATAATGCATGGGCCGCAGTGCTTGAGGATGCTCGAGCTATTGGGGTTGGCCGTATTGTATGTTTGGGAGATGTAGTAGGGTATGGTCCAGAGCCAGGCCGATGCGTCCAATCAATTCGCGATGTTGCTCACGCATGTGTACTTGGCAATCATGATGCTGTAATTACCAAAAAATTGGATTCAATTGCATTTAATGACCATGCTCGTAAATTGATTGAGTGGACTGAACTACAATTAAATCCAGAAGAAATTGATTATTTAAATCAACTTGATTATGAGTTCTCAGAGGATTGTTTCCGCTGTGTTCATGGAGATTGTGATGCTCCACAAGAATTCAATTATATTGTAGATTGTGATGATGCAAAATTAACTTGGGAGCGTACTTCTGAACAAATTATTTTCTGCGGACATAGTCATATCCCAGCTGTTTTTGTTGCTACAAATAATTATGAGGAAATGTGTGCTCTGCCTCCTCAAGATTTTTCTCTTGAGGATAGTAACCGTTATATTGTAAATGTTGGCTCTGTAGGTTCTCCTCGTGATGATGATTTGAGAGCAAGCTATGTCTTGTTTGATTCGGAAACAAAATCTGTATTCTTCCGTCGCGTTTGTTATAATTTTGATGAATTTCGTGCACGGGTAAAATTTGTTGGCTTGAATGAAAACGACGTTCCTCTCCTTTGTTATGTTCTAGAGGAGGAGCCAGCAGATCATATTACCCTTGAGGAAGAAATTTCAAAAGCAGAAATTGTTGTTACAAACGAAGCATCTGACTTGGCAAAGACTGTTCATCTTCATGAAATTGATTTGTCCGATATTTTAAAAAATGCTAATGCACCAACATTAGGAAATATAAAGGGTAATGCTAGTTCGGTTAAAAATTCAAAGAAGCTTAAAATTTTTATTAAAAAAGAAAATAACCAGACTGCTAAGGAGACAAAGAATTTCAAAGAAGCACCAAAAGCGGAGGCTCCAACAGTTTTGCATCATAAGCCAGGTGCTCGCACTAATAAGGCTGTTTTAACTGAAAAAAATAACTCTCATTCTAATAACTCAAAAAACAAATCAAACCCTACTTTAGAATCTAAATACCTAAGACATGTTAATGCAGCTGAGAGAGCTCCAGCTAAGCTATATATTTTTATTGCTGTTTTAGTTCTTATAATAATTGTTTTTGCTAGTGTTTTCTATACAAGTGCATTTCCAAATCAAGGTCATGTTGTCAGGTATCCAAATGAAAATTTGACTATTGTTAAAACACATGATAAATCAGAATTAGAAAATCTATTGCCTGAAATTTGGATGAGCTCTGAAAATCATAATACCATTGCTCCATATAGGCTTACCACGTCAGATAAAGTTATTGTTTCTTTTGACAATATTGATGGAATTTATGGTGCTGAATTAATTTTACAAAATGTTGAAAATCAATTTCATCAAATTTGTTTTGAATCTCCGTATATAGAAATTGACCCAAAAGGAAAATATTTAATCTTAGCAAAGGTGTTTTTTGAACATGATAATATCGATGGAGACCTGACTATGCAGTTGGTCCATTCAGATGATTCAAATTTATATTCTGCATTACCAAGTGAAAAAATTACCAAATTTTACAAAAAAGAAATTTCAAAAAAACTCTACAAAACAAAAGATATACCTAAATGTTTTAAATATCGCCCTTCAAGTGCCGGTTGGTGGCTAGCACAGCGTACTGTAGAAGGCAAAGAGTTGAATAAATATATGCGAGTTATTGTTCGTGGCAATTTTAAAGGAAGAATATCAATTGGTGGAATATCAATTCAAAGAATTGATTAGGAACTTTGTTTTATGAGTGAGGGTTTTTTTATTGATATAGCAATGGAGAAAACCATTGCTGCTATTTGCACAGCACCAGGTGCTGCAGGAATAAGTGTTGTTCGTGTTTCTGGTAAACAAGCTTTGGAGCTTGCTGCCCAACTTTGCCCCAAAAAAAAATTAAAAAAAATGGAAGGAGGTTCCTTTTTCTATACAACACTGCACTCACCTATAACAAATGAATTAATAGATGAAGCAATTGTTTTAGTATATCGTGCTCCACATAGCTATACAGGAGAAGATACAGTAGAACTTCAGGTTCATGGTGGTCATGTTTCTTCACAATTAATTTTGAAAGAACTTCTCTCATTAGGTGCAATTTCTGCTAGTGCTGGCGAATTTACTTGTCGAGCATTCTTAAATGGTCGCCTTGACCTTTCGCGTGCAGAAGCTGTGCTAGATATAATTAATGCACAGAGTGAGCGTGCTGGACGCATAGCAGCCGAACAATTATGTGGTAGTCTTGGTAAGCGCATAGATGAATATCATTCACTTATTATGGATATTTGTGCTGATGTTGAGGCTACTCTTGATTTTATGGATGATGAAACCTCTGGCTTGCTAGAACCAATTAATATACCAGAAAGACTGCAAAAATTTATTTATTCTGTTCGCCAGCTTGCGGCTACATGGAGAAGTGGTCAGCTTTTGCGAGAGGGGGCACTACTTGTTTTATCTGGAGTACCGAATGCGGGGAAATCAACTTTGTTTAATGCTCTTCTAGGGCAACAACGTGCAATTGTTACAGATATTCCTGGAACAACCCGTGACTCTATCGAAGAGCATCTTATTATTGATGGAATTCCAATTCGACTTGCTGATACTGCAGGTCTGCGTGAAACAGATCATGCAATCGAACAGCTCGGTATTAATAGAACAAAAGAACTTGCAAAAGCTGCAGATATTTGTTTGGCAGTTATTGATGGTACTCAACCATTAGAGCCACAGTTAGCACAGCTTCAAAATCCAGATTTTGTTGTTCTAAATAAAGCTGATGCTTTTACAGAAGCTGAAGCAGAAAATTTAGTGTCCAAGCTAAAAGCAAATGGATATGCTGAGCCAGTCATAATTTCTGCTAAAACTGAGGCTGGTCTTACATTACTTCGAAAGCAAATAGCATCAAAGCTGCAGTCTCAAACTACAGGTAATGAGCTCGTTGCTGTGTCAGAACGCCATCATAAGCTTTTGGTTGCTGCAGCGGATTCTGCAGAAGAAGCACTGCTGCTTTATGAAGATGGGCTAGAGGCTGCCGCTGTGTTTTGTGCTCAAAAGCTGCGTGAAGCCGCAGAAGCTTTAGCAGCAATTACGGGTAAAAATTATAACGAAGCACTTTTAAATAACATTTTTTCAAAGTTTTGTATAGGTAAGTAGTTTTTTATTGTGATATTTTAATATTAGAATGGTATTATGTAACAAGTGCTATAATTGTTAAGGTGGTTTGGCAAAAATGGTTTCATTGTCTTTGATATTTGTTTAAATATGAATTTTTTCTTAAAAAGCTTAGAAGGAAATCTCGTAAATGAGAGAAAGCTGATTGCTCCGGCAAATCAAAAGGATTTTGCCGCAGATTTGCTTTCTACATATTGCTTTGCTGACGATTATTTCCCTGTTGGGAAAATTAGAAGCATATACTTTGATTCATATGATCTTTCCTCCTACGATGAAAAAAGGAATGGCGACAATTTAAAGGTTAAGCTTCGTTTGAGATGGTATGGAGAAGCAACAAATTCTGATGGAACAACACGTGCCTTTCTCGAGGCAAAGCATAGATTAGGCAGTGCACGCCGTAAGCTTAGACAGGAGTATCTTCTTCCAGTTGATTGGTTGGAAAAGACACCTTTGGAGGACGCATCATTCTCAGATTTTATCCAAAAGGAAGTACACAACCTTGATTTATTAGAAGCTTTCTATTGGACCCCAACAGTTATTATCGCTTATGACAGAATGCGTTTCTTCTGCCCTCATTCAAAAAGTAGGGTTGCACTTGACTACAATATCTGCTGTCCAAAAATCAATAGGGTTCGCTTTGCCTATGCACCTGAACGAATAGATTTGGATACAGTGGTTTGTGAATTTAAAAATCCTGGTGGCACTCCACCATCGTGGCTTGAAACACTAACAATCGCAGGCTTTAGAGTCAAAAGTTTTTCAAAATATGGATCCATAATGGATTCTATCTTACAAAGGATATAACCATGAATAAAGAACTAATAGAGGCATTAGATTCATTTCAAGTAGTTAGAGAACAATTAGATGTAGGTCTATTTGTTTCGGCACTTTTTGCGTCATTGTTGGCGGCAATTTTTGCAAGCCTTTTATATCGCTTTTTCTATGAGCGCCGCGGAACAGGTAGTCAAGTTCATAGAGCTTTCCCGCTTCTTGCAATTTCAATTACTACGTTATTCATTGGAGTACAGATTTCAATACCACTTTCTTTAGGCTTACTTGGTGCGCTGTCAATCATCCGTTTCCGTACGCCAATTAAAGAGCCAGAGGAGGTTGGATTTATTATGCTTGTTATTGCTTCCTCAATTGCGGCTGCAACCTTTAATTTTGCATTCCTATTCTTGCTTAATGTGTTTGCAATAATTACACTTATTTGTATGCGTGGTACAACCTCAATAAAATGGCTCAAGCGAGATGGTATGATGGTTATAATTTTTGAAACACCTGAAGCAACTGAAAAATATAAGCTTGTTGAAGAGGTTATTAAAGAAAACTTTGGTCGTTATCAGCTTGAATCAACAGCTATTAGAAATGGTCAAACCTCTTATCAATATGTATTCTCCAATCTGAAATGCTCTGTTGATGAGCTTCAGAATAAGCTTATGAAGAAAGCTAAATTCATAGCAATCAATGTTTATTTGGATAAACCTGGTGGAATTAGATAATGCGCACTATGCGAAAAAAAAGACTCATTCAAGCTGCAATAATTTTATTGTTGGGTGTAGCAGTTTATTTCTGTGTTAGACCATGTTTGGAAAGTCTATATCGGTCCAATAATGTTTGCCGTAGAACTATAAGTTCGACCGCAGTTAATAATTATGGATTGAAATTCTATAGCTCACTTGACTATCCCATATTATTTGATGAAACAACAGGAGGTCGGTTTGAGTCGCACTTTCTCAAATATAAAAAAGGGAAATTCGGCGGCGCAAGAAAATTTGAAAAGGGCTATAAAGGAAAAATAATATTAAATCACTCATGGAATAATATTATGTCTGAAAACCAGACTCTCTCTTTTTTCTTTAAGCCAGATAAGAATGAAATTCCTCAAACAATTTTATCTATCCCATCATTGTCGGGAGCAGATAATGTTCTTGCGATTGAAAATGATATTATTTCTTTAAAATTTTATACAGCAGCTGGGTGTAAGGTTGCATCAGGCTCTCTTCTAAAGAAAAATAAATGGAATCATGTTGCATTAAGAGTGCATGATAAAGTAGTGGGTTTCTACTTAAATGGTATATTGGTAGGAGAAATACCATTGGATGATGAAACTATATCTGTTCGATCATGGATTGTTTTTGGTGGAAAAGAAGAGTTGCCATATTTAGGCTCGCTAGATGAAATTGCTATATTTTCTGAAGTGGCATCAGAAGATTTCATAAAAAAACTTGGAAAAAATTTATCAATTAGCCCTTTATCAAAAAATACTTATCACAAAACATATGTTACACGTATAGCATCAAACTTATACTCTTTACTTAGTTCAGGAGCTAGAGTAGTTAGTATATTATATCCCTCTAAGAGTTTTTGTGCGCTAAACTCTCACGATCTACCGATAGTTTCATTTAATTTTTCAAAATCTGATGATAAGCACTTTAAAATTGCTCATGAGGACTCTATTCTTACAGGTAAAAGAATTTCGCCAGCCGCCAATATGCGTAAGATAACTATGGCAATCAATCACGATGTGGTTCAATGCTATGCATATCTTGATGACATATATGGTGATTTATATATCAAACCCAAACGCCCTGGCTACGTAGTTATTGTGCCGGAGAATATTGACTCAGAAATAATAGTGCCAAAACGTATGTTTACGCTTACACCTCCTGAATTATATGCGGTTAAACACCCAGATGCAGATTATTTTTTACCTTCAAATTACTCGAGTTTAGTTAGATTCTATACAAATAATGAGTTAAAGGGCATATATTATTTAGAGGAATGGCAAAGTAATGGTAGAGGCTGGATGGTGTCGAGTGATGATTGCAACATTCCGAGAATGCTTTCTGCCTCGCATTCTGGAGAGCCTACTTTTGGGATAAATCCAGAGCTAGCAGAACATACTATTCTTTCAGATATTTATTTCCCATGGAGTAAAATTGAAGTTGATGTCCGTTCAAAGCAGCATGAAAAAAATCGTAAGGAAAAGAATTATGCTGGTGGAGGGCTACATGAGTTTGATTTTCTTGCAGACAATATTTCTCCATTTATGCTTAGAAGTTCATTGATAATTCCAGAGGGAATAAAAGTGGTTGCTTCCTCTAATCCTGAGCTAATAGATTTGCAAGGCAATGTATTTGCAGATAAAGTTAATGAGCCATCCTATGTAAATATAATTGTTGAAAAAGAGTCTACACATGAAGAAAAGGAGCTCAAGTTTAGAGTTGTTCCTGAGAGCCCAGATTTGCCAACATTGTCGCTTTGGATTGATAGACCTCTTCAAAAAACAACAAAGCAGGATTTCCTATGTTCAATACAAATGCCTAATCAAACAAATTCAATTTTGAATTTTGGTTTGGCTGGCAAGCGTTCTGGAATAATGCATAGGGGAAATACTTCATATGTAAGAGGTAGGAAGCGCTCACTTGGCTTGGAGTTTGAGTTTTCTCATAATATTATAGGAGACGATGAGTCAAGACATTTGGTTCTTGTTTCAGGCTACGCAGACAAGACGCGCCTAAGGAATGCGTTTACATTTGAGATGTTCAAGAAAATGAACCCAGATGTAAATTATGCACCTAACCTAACTTTTGTAGAGGCTTGTGTAAATGGAGAATATGCAGGAATATATGAAGCAATAAATCGAATTGACGATTTGAATCTTCCATCAAATATTGTTTCTGCATTGAGAGTTAGAAGATACTCAAATCTCTTCGGTACAGAAAACTTCAATATGTTTGAAGAAATTGTTCCACGCAACAATTTTGGAGTCGGTGTTTCAAATTATTTAAACACGGTAAGCTTTTTGAAGACTTCGACACTTGAAGACTTTAGGTCTCATTTACATGAAAAGATAGTAATGGAAAATATTGTAGATTACTATTTAATGTTTAATTTTACTCAAAACATTGACATAGTAAATGTAAATCAAGTATTGTGCTATGATGATAAAGGTAGATTGTCTATAGTCCCATGGGATTGTGATAAGAGCTTTAATAATCGAAAACGCTTCACTATGTTAGGAAATCGTTTGTACAACAAATGCTTGAAAGATAGTCCAGAATTTAAAGCAATGGTAAAGGAACGTTGGCAGCAGCACAAGACTACAATCTTTTCAGATGAAGCAATCGATGGGTGGATAGCAGATAAGACAAGCCAAATATCAAAATATATGGACTATGAGTTAAAATATATTTCTACGCCATTAGATGGAGAAGAAGATCTTTCTTATGAGGAGAGTGTGGAGGATTTCCGTAAAACAATATATTTTATGCGTGAAAAGCTTGATGAATATGTCAAAAACTTGTAATTTGTTCAAACACAGATTCTCTTTTACATATATTTAGAATAAGAAAAAAATCTTGACTTTAAAGGGGCATAAAATTACACTATTTCGCATATTTAATTCACATCTATAAGGATAGTATTATGGAAAATAAAACTTTTAGCATTCGTAGCCTAACAGCAGAGATAGGTAAAAACCCTAAAGATTTTACAAAGAGCGATATTGTTCGCTTTATTTGCGAAAACGATATTCACCACATCAACTTCCAGTATCCAGCAGGTGATGGTCGTTTGAAGACACTTAATTTTGTAATCAATAACCAGGATTACCTAGAAGAGATACTATCCTGCGGTGAGCGCGTAGATGGTTCAAGCCTTTTCCCATTCATTGAAGCAAACAATAGCGACCTATATGTAGTTCCTCGCTTTAGAACAGCTTATATGGATCCATTCTGTGAGCTCCCAACAGTTAATTTCCTATGCTCATTCTTTAATAAGGATGGCGACCCTCTAGAGAGCTCTCCAGAATATACTCTTCATAAGGCATGTGAAGCATTCCGTAAGTCAACCGGCCGTGAGTTTCAGGCAATGGGTGAGCTTGAGTACTATGTTATTGCTGAGGATGAGGCTGTTTATCAGGCAGTTGACCAGAAGGGCTATCATGAGTCTTCTCCTTATGCAAAATTTGGTGAGTTCCGTCAGCTTTGCATGAACTACATTGCTCAGGCTGGTGGTATGATTAAGTATGGTCACTCTGAGGTGGGTAATTTCACTCTAGATGGCAAAATCTATGAGCAGAATGAAATTGAGTTCCTTCCTACAAATGCAGAGGAAGCTGCAGAGCAGCTAACTATTGCAAAGTGGATTATCCGCAATCTTGCATATCAGAATGGTTTGAATGTAACATTTGCTCCAAAAATTACAGTTGGTAAGGCTGGCTCTGGCTTGCATGTTCACTTCCGTGTAATGAAGGACGGAAAGAACCAGATGCTAAAGGATGGTGTGCTTTCTGATGATGCAAAGCGTGCAATCGCAGGCTTGATGAAGCTAGCTCCATCTATCACAGCATTCGGCAATTTGAATCCAACCTCATACTTCCGCCTAGTTCCTCATCAGGAGGCTCCAACAAACGTTTGCTGGGGTGATCGCAATCGCTCAGTGCTTGTTCGCGTTCCTCTTGGTTGGACAAGCAAGAAAGATCTCTGCAGTCAGGCAAATCCTGGTGAGCCTTCTGCTAAGTATGATACAACTCAGAAGCAGACAGTTGAGATGCGCTCACCAGATGGTTCCGCAAATGTATATCTACTAATTGCTGGCTTGGCAGTTGCTTGCCGTCACGGCTTTGAAAGCGCAGATGCACTTGAGGTTGCAGAGAAAACTTATGTTAATGTTAATATTCATAAGGATGAAAATAAAGCAATCCTTGATCGCTTGAGCGTTCTACCAGATAGCTGCGCAGCATCTGCAGATTGCCTAGCAGAGCAGCGTGCAATCTATGAGGCAGAGGGCGTATTTGCTCCTGCAATGATTGATGGAATTATCGCTGGCTTGAAGGCATTCAATGATAGAACCTTGCGTGCTGACATCGGTAATGACCAAGCAAAGATTCTTGCCCTAGTGGAAGAATATTTCCACTGCGGTTAATCTAATTAAAAAAAAATTAAAAAAGGCTGTTGCTAACCAACTAGGGATAAGCAACAGCCTTTTTTTTGTTATGGCTTGATTAGATTTTTTGTTATGTATGCTTTTGTTCCAAAGCTAATCCAATTAGCCGATTTGCTTGACCAACCATGAATAGAGGTATGTTTAGAACATCATCATTAATCTTTAGATTGTCAAGTGATACGCGTATACGGAGTTTAATCATGTCAGAAAATAGTTCCTTAAATTTTTTTAGGCTCTTACTTGTCGTATTGGTGTCTGATTTAACCTCTACAGGGAAAATATCATTCTCGCGTTGAATTAGGAAATCAACTTCAAATGGGGGATTGTTCTGAGACCAATACCGAGGAATGACTTCAAATTGAGTTGCCAAGGACTGTAGCACAAAGTTTTCTGTCAATGCACCCTTGAATTCTGTGAATAGTCTATTGCCTTCTCCAAATGCAGTAGGTGCAAGTCGCGATAATCTGCGTAATAACCCCACGTCAACTAGGTATATCTTAAAAGCGGACAAGTCGTCATAAGCAGATAGTGGTAAACGTGGAGCACTGCAACGATAAATTTTGTGAACCAACTTTGCATCTACCAACCATTGTAGTGCGTTCTCATATTCTCTTGCTCTTGCTCCTTCTTTGACAACATTATAAATGAACTTTTTATTTTCCCTTGCTAATTGAGACGGAACGGATTTCCATATCATTGATAATTTTGGAAATTCGCTAATGCTCGGATGCTTTGCAAAATCACGTTCATATGCATCAATAATATTAGATTGTACCTCCTGCATCGCGGCAACATCATGTGCTTCAGTCCACATAAGAACTGGTTCGGGCATCCCGCCCGTAATATAGTACATTTTAAGCTTTTCGCATAAAGGGTTAAAAAATGCATCTGGAATTGGTTCAAGATGTTCCCATTTGTTTAAAAAATCCAAAAGATTGTCATCTCCATTAGCCAAAAGGAATTCTTCAAAGCTCATTGGATCAATTTGCATAAAATTAACTTTGCCAACAGGGAAAGAAGATGGTTTTGAAAGAGCAATACCGAGAAGAGAACCTGCACAAGCAATATGATACTCTGGTGCATTTTCACAAAAATATTTCATTGAGTTTATTACATTAGGACAATCTTGTATCTCATCAAAAATAATAAGAGTTTTCTCGGGTAAAATTTTTGTCCCACTAACTAGCATCAAATTTTGTAGAATTCGGTTAACGTCTTTGGTTGTATTGAAAAATTGTTTATATTCTTCATTTTCATCAAAGTTAAAATATGCGATGTTTTCATAGTGCCGCTTGCCAAATTCCTTTAGAATCCAGGTTTTACCTACTTGACGCACTCCTTTTAATATTAGTGGCTTGCGGTATTGAGAATTTTTCCAGTCTACCAGTTTTTTAAAAATAAAGCGTTCCATAGTGCCTATCCCTTCTCTTTTTCTTACGGTGCAAAGCTTGTGTTAAATTTATTGTTATGATACATATATTTCTTGAAAAAATCAATGCTTATCACATAATTATATGGAATTTGTGGTGTAATTATCACACTTTTATATAAAAACTTGTGATTTAACCGAGGAATTGCTACAAAAAAGGCTGTTGCGAACCAACTAGGGATAAGCAACAGCCTTTTTTTGTTATGGCTTTACCCAATAACCAGGTAATTTACTAATGTCATCGGCTGGCTCTCGCTCATAAACGGATGAAGGAACCTTTTGCTTTTCTGGTAAAATATAGGATAGAACTGCCGCAGGAGGAAGAATTGTCTCCCATACTGTATACTCACTGGCTGCGACAGAATACTGCTCTACATTAGCAAATCGCCTAAAGAATGGCCACTTGTTAATGTTATCCCATCCATATACCATATTCTTCGCATCCATATTTACACCAAAATTCCATCTATATGGTGTAATTCCTGCTACATATTCTGGAATCTTATCTGCTACACTCTGTAGTTCCAAGAATTTAACCGGATATACAACTCCCATTCCACTAGTTAAGCATTGCCCATTGGGATTTGCTCCATTGTGAAAATCATTAGCTAGATAAACTGCATCTAAATATTTGCTTTCCCCTGTAAAGAAATGTGCTGCAATAAGAATTTGTGCACGACGGAATGGGTGAGAATTTCCCCAGCTCATTGTATGCACAAACTTGTGATCCGATGGATACCATGGCATGCGATATGGGTACGCTGTTTCCAATGTCTCTAGTATGGAATCTGCTTCGTTAATTCTGCGACGCATAAAATCCTTGCGATATAGCTCAATTCCAGGATCAATAGGTTGATCTTTAAAGCCAAACTCCATAAAATCAAAAGGATTCCAGCCCCAGCTTGATTTATTGGTTTGCTGCTTCAAATCATCCAATCGAGCAACTACTGGAGCAAAATACGACAAATCACCTGTCATCGCAGATAGATTTAATGCAGCTGTTAGGATTGGCTTAACTTCATATTTTTCTGGCTCTGTATAAACAACATCAATAGCATTCTCCGGAACCCATTTGCCAACATACCCCTTTAACTTCTGAACAACTGGTGGGTTCTTTTGAGTCCAGTCCCAAGCACGCTTTGCACTTTCCAAAAGCTCCTGAGCCTTTTCATCTTGACCAGCTGCTTTAAATGCACGAGCAACCAAAGCAGCTGTACCAGCATAATCATAGCAGGAGTCATGGGTTGGTCTTGCAATAAAGTATTTATGATATTCACTGTCTCTTTCTGGACTGTCAGTATCGCCACCAGGGTGTCCTGTAGTTTCAATCCATGTACCAACGCCACCATCCTCTTGCTGTGCCGCTTGAAGATGCTTAATTCCCCAGTATGCTTCATCAAGAATATCTGGGATGCCATTGCCAGATTCTGGTATTGTTAGCTGTCCGTCAAAGAACTTATCTGGATTTATCAAATATGAAATTGACAATGCACGAGGAATAATTAGGTGCATAGGGCGGCGGTCATAGTCTGCTGCATCATGATAGCCTCCAGGAATGTGAATTGGATTTTCCAAATCACATAGCTCCATGCTGGCTTGAATTGTTGGAAAATGATTAAATTTAACTGGCTTTCCTTTATTGTCTAATATCTCCTTTCCATCTGCAGGAGAAATGCACCAGCCATACTGACCTTGATCTGAAGGATTAAGCCCGCGATATACATTCAAATGACATGCCTCAGAAGGCCACTTTGTCCAAGGCTCCTTCTTTTCAATACCACAGCGTTTGTTGAACAAACCTTGCATATGGTGCCCCCAAGCCGTCACTATCGCCTCGTTTGAGATATTAAAATTCATACTTCTTCCCAAACCATCAATAGCAAGGTAATATGTCCCCTCTTTATTTAGTGCCGTCAAATCGATTTCAAGTACCTCTTCACCGACAAATGGTGTGCCATTCTTTTCTGGATCATCACCGCGTAATGTTAAGGTTCCGGTATATACAACATCATTATTCTTGGCATTTATTACCTTAAACTCTTTACCGGCAAACTGCTTTAATGGCAATGGACCAGTTAGACCAAGCCAATCACCAACATAAGCAAATTTACGTGCCGTTGGAATATACCCTACCTGATTTACCTTAAAGATTGGAGTAGGCACACTTGGATCATAAGTAAACTTTCCTGCCATACCCAAATCAACAACAGTGCCTTTTTTCATTCTAGGCACCTTTACAAACACGTTGTGAATGACCTCACCAGCCTTTATAGAAAATTGTGATCCATCAGCTTTTCTATAGCGTTTTGCACCATTAGCTTCTGGCCAATAAGAGCAAAAGCCAGGAATAGTTTTTAGACTTTCAGCAAATGGTGCTCTTACATTTTTCTCCATTTCTGCTTGAACCTCACGAAACAGTTTATCAATCTTCCAATTTCTTGGTTCATTGATAACCTCAGCAACCCGTGGTTCAGAGGCAAAAGCAACCTGCTCATCCTGGGTTATATCTGCTTGAACAAGAATGTATTTAGGGGTTAAGGCAGTGATTTTCCATTCAACTGCTTGTGCATCTGCTATGCAGCCGATTAGAAGCAAAAATGCCCATCTTGTTAATTTTGATTTTTTATACATACTATAATACTCCAAATTTATGTTTTACTATAAACATCCTCGTTTGTTATTACTCATTATACATTTTTTTATAACGGTTGTTAATACAAAAAATGCACCAACAAATTGTGTTTACAGCATATTGCTATAGAAACTTCCATTTACTTTAAAGTAATAATATTAGCTCCAGATTGTTATGCGGGTTCCGGCATTTTTATCGTATGCGTCAAGAGCTGCTTGTCCACCTAAAACAGTTACTGTGTTTTTTGCTCGAGTTACTGCCGTATATACAATGCTTCGTGTGAGCAGAGGTGAATCTCCCTTGCTTGGTAGCAATAGCAATACATTCTTATACTGTGAACCCTGACTCTTGTGAACAGTAATAACATAAGCCTTTTCAAAAGCAGGTAAATTTTCGTATGGAATTGAGCGTACTTGCTCGCCATCTAGAAAATATGCGTGATATCTATTAAGCTCTCCACGTAGGACAATTCCCATCTGCCCGTTGGTTAGTCCTAGTGCAGAATTGTTCGCTGTTATAATAATTGGATAGAAGCTAGGGAAACGTTGCTTCTCGTGCCTACAGAGTGCTTCAAATAGCTTTTCATTGATATAATTACAACCCTCTGGTCCACTACGTAATACGGAAAGAGCTTGTGCTTGTTCTAGCTGTTTAAGAATTTTAATCTTTGAGTCCTCCTCATGGAGTAATGAGTTGAAGCCTATTTCATTTATGAATTTATTTATCCAATTACGTACAGCCTTTACATAGTCAGTGGCAGTGTATGAGGCGGAATCATAGAAGCAATATGGCTTTTGCTTTTCATCCCAAACATAATTAAGCTTGCCTTCTGCTGGTGCCGCAGCTCTTTGCTTTTCAAGTAATTGCTTTGTTTTGGCAATGTCATAAATGTCGCTAACGCCTCCACTTGCTCGATATGTTTTTGTGAGGCGTGTAATATTTTCAGTGCCGTCAAATTGCCTAATCAATGTTTGAAGCATATTTCCTGCATTAACGCTTGGGAGTTGCTGTGGGTCTCCCACAATTACTATGCGTGAATTTTTATCGACAGCAGCAAGGAATGATTCAAAAAGCTTGTTGTCTATCATTGATGCTTCGTCAATGATAATGGTTTTGTAATGAAGAATGTTTGTGGCATTGTGTCTAAAGGTTAGTTCTGTAGAAAAGCTTTGACGTAGCAAATCGTGTATTGTTTTTGATGGAATTGCACGAAGTAGGTCAGCATGCTCAATTTCCTTTGAACCAATTTCATTGCGAACGGCTTCACTTATGCGTTGGGCTGCTCGACCCGTTGGGGCAGCCAAAACAATTTCATTGGCAATTTGCTTTGCATCGCCAAAGTGGAGTAGTGCGCGAAGAAGCATTGTGATTGTGGTGGTTTTTCCAGTGCCTGGTCCACCTGTAATGATAGATATATGATTTTTGCACCCATTGATTATAGCCGCAAGCTGTTCATCATTTATTTTGTCGCCTTTGTTTGATTTTACAAATGTTGCAATATCTTCTTCGCTTGTGGTCTCAAATCCTTCAAATGCACTTTTGTTGTTTTTTAGCTCCATGCAGGATTGTAAGGAGTTAAATTCGCTGAAGAAATCTGCTCTAAAGCAAAGCTTATCAATGCCGGTGCCAGTTTTGAAATAAATCAATGGTTTTGTTTCTTTTCTTAGCAGAGTAATTAACTCATCATTTGAACTAATCGCAGCAAAGCCATAGCTGATTTTCATTGGAGGCAAATCAACTATTTGTGCAGCATTGTATTTGCTAAGCTCATTGTAGAAGTCTTCTAAACTATTGAATGATATTTTCGATTCTGTAAATCTATTTAACAATTCATTGATGCTATTTGTGGCAATGTCGATTGCTGAGCCCCCATTCTTTCTTTCGATTAAAAGGTGGTAGGTAAGAATTCCTAAGATAGTATTGTAAACAAGAGTGTTGCCATTGGTTTTGCTAGAAGCAGCATCGCGCATATATTGAACATCAATTACATCAATCAATTTTTTTTCAAATAAATCTGCTGTGTATGCTTTTAATGTGTCAGCTGCGGTTTCAATCATTGATAAAGCTATATTTGTCATAATTCATTCCTTGCTATGTGGTTATAGGCATCTAAGATTAGTAGCTATTTTGCTGTTCAAAGGAAATTGCTTGATTTATTTCGCCTTTGATGCGCTCGCAGGTTGGAGCAAAGTCAGATGGACTCCAGACCTTTTCGTAGCAGCCCGCCTTCTCTCCTAATTGGCTTGCACCGCCGCGAACGAACATATAGATTGACCCTCCCAGTAGACTTGCTGCCTTTGTACCAAATAGTTTTTCTAACCATTGGATTGTTGCAACGGAATATATCTCATGCTGCAATGTATAATTTGCTTCTTCCATTGCCTCCAGTACTGTGGCAGAGTCATAGCCTTGAAGCATGTTTGTCTTCCAGTCAAGAATATAGTATTTCCCATCCATACGGAAGAGTAAATCAATAAAGCCAATCATAATGTTGTTTTTTTGTTCTTCTGTTAGATAATCATTTTTGTTTATATAGAATTCTAACTCTGCCTTCATATCAGCAGTTTGAATTGAGCCTAGTGTTTTACTTCCAAGCATTTGAATTGGAGTATTAAGTGTGTTCCATACCATTCGCTTCAATTCATTGGGGGCGGAGTCAATAATTTTATCGTTCTCGCCAAATATGTATTTATTTACTATGCCATATTTCTGCATTGCAGTAGCAACGATTTCTTCAAGCCTCTTGTCTGTAAAAATGTAGCATTCTGGCAATTCTGCAACAGTTTTGAAATCTACACCACCCGTACCTTTTGCAAGCTGCTCCATGATTTCATGGAAGCATTTACCGAAGGTGGCTCCAGGAGGGAGTAGAGTAGGAGCTCTCTCTACTTGCTGCTTTGCTTCCTCTGGGGAATCTGTCTCGTCATTATCCTTGTCATTATCATCGCCAAAAGAAATTTCCTTTTGAGCATCCTTGTGATGCTGGTTGATTGAGCTAAAGCTATCAAGTGAGATTTTGTTTCTCATCAAATTTGGAATGTCGTAGATAGGAGAAACAGAAGTATTATTATTTGTCTTTAGTTCAGCATCGTTATTGTTCGTGTTGTCAATATCCAAAACATTTGACTCTTCTGCTTTTGGAGAAATTAGAGTGATAATGCCGTTGTTTGTATTTTCTAGTTTTTGAAGTCTTTCGCTAATGAATTCACATAATGGGTTGTCATCGCTTTTGCTGTGTCCTACGTTGTAATTTAATGGTAATCTAGATTCTTGTTCTTGCCCTCTTGGGAAGAAAATCATATATTCCGCACGTGTAATAGCAACATATGTAAGCCTGCGAACTTCTCTTCTGTCATCATATTTTATAATATCTTTTATTTTGTCTGGCGCATTATCCAAATTAAAATAGAGCGTCTTAACAGTTTTGCTTCTTTCGTCATATCTTGAATAATGACAATTTCTAAGCTGTGTCGAAAGTGTTTGACAGAAACCAGCACAATAAAAGACAAATTTAAATTCAAGCCCTTTGGATGAATGCATTGTCATAATTTGGATACGAGGATCGTCAGTAACCTTTTTCAAGCTATTACCGTCTACTTCGTCTTCGTCGGATTTGTTCCTAATTCCTTTTAAGAAAGAAGGGAATTCATAAATAGACAATTGCTTTTCTTTTGTTGCAACAAGAAGCTCTTCAAATAGCTGGTTGTACGTTCCTAGTTTAATTTCTACTGTAACATCAGTCTTTGTTTTTTCTGATAGACGATAATATAATCCACTATCGTATAGCATAGAATGGAATAGTTTTTCCCAGCAGCTTGCATTAAGATATCCTAGCCACCTCTGGAAACATGGTAAGTCGAGACTGCTGATGTTTTCTAAATTTTTAATGTCGCGAGGATGTACGTCAAAGAAGTCTGTCAATAAAGCAGCATGTCTAAGCTTTCTATTATTAGGTTCAAGAAGAAACTTTAGAACAATTATTATAGCGGTTGCTTCGTCGGATTCATAAAGAGAAGAATCTTTTTTCAATATGTATGGTAGTTTGTGTCGCTTTAATACATTCGCTACTTTTATTGCATCTGAATTAGTTTTGACTAAGAAACAAAAATCACTATATTTTGTTGGTCCGACTGTTTCTTTTCCATTTTCGTTTTTTAAGTCAGTAATTTCTATACCATGTAATTTTTTAATAATAGTTGCACAATTTTCAATGTAACAATTAAAATCTTTGAACAACTTAGTATCTACAATATTAACTGTTGAAAATCCTTCTGGAAACCATTTAGTTGTTTTTAAATTATTTTCAGGATGATCTACTTCGTTATATTCAAGTTCTTCGTTTTGTGCGCCTTCGGGTTTTTTCCCCCCATTAAACCATTCACCATTAAAAAATGTATTGAATGCCTTGACCATCTCGTTTGTGCAACGATAGGTCGTGGTCAATTGTTTTGTTTGTCCTTCAAGTTTATTTTCAATAATGTTTTTTGCTAGTAGATATGTGTTTAAATCAGCACCACGGAATTTGTAAATGGCTTGCTTTGGGTCACCAACAACAATAAGTGTATTGTTATTCTTAACGAG
The DNA here is from genome assembly GCA_017481725.1 of Kiritimatiellia bacterium. Lineage (GTDB taxonomy): Bacteria > Verrucomicrobiota > Kiritimatiellia > RFP12 > UBA3636 > RGIG990. The sequence goes on from JAFUOX010000043.1 coordinate 76,834, forward strand.
AGATTTTTCTGGATAGTCTTTTTCGTAGAAGGATGTGAATATCCTGCTAAAAATATCCCATTGAAGAGCATCGGTATCTTGAAATTCATCAATTAGAGCTATTTTATATTTACTACGCAAAGCATTTATAAGTGCAACAGAATTTGATGCATTAGGCTGTAGTGCATTGTCTAGATTGATAATTAAATCGTCAAAGGAAATTGTTTGATGCTCTTCCTTTAAACGTTTGCGTTCTTTAAGAACTAAATCAATTAGAAGTTTTTGGAATGTCTTCGTATTCTTTTCGAATAAGTCTACAAGTTGTTGGCATGCTCCTACAATCCTATTATGGATGCTATGGAGATTAGGGCAAATTTGCTCTAATGTTTGGTAGTTTTTCTCCTTGGCTCCATTATCAATGTAAAATACAGCATCGCTAGCAAAGTATGTATTAAAATTAGACTTACCTGAGCTAGGAGGAAATGTAATAGAACATTTTTTATTCAAAATGTCAGAAAGAGTCTGATCATATCCTTTCAATTTATCAGAATATTTTTTTAGTTTAGTACCATTAACACCAAAGGCAGAGCCTAAATCACTGTAGATAGAAATTTCATATTTTTGTTCTGAATTGTAATCTCCGATCTCAAGAATATGTGTAATCTCATTTTTGACTTCAATACAAAGCTTATCAAAATCGTCAATAATCCTTAAATCGTTGTCATCTAAATCTTCATAATCTCCTAAAATAGTATTGTTTAGTGCGTTCTCATTATGTTTTTCGAAAAACTTAAATTTTTTCCCAATTTCTTCAATTGGTGTATTGTTAAAGAAGCCGTTTAAAATATCGACTCCACCCATATTCTTAAATTCTTCACTAAGTATAACATTGTTAAATGCTTCAATAGTGTATGTGTCTTTGCTTATTTCCTGTGATAGGGCAGAATTATTTTCAAACGCATATTGAGAGAGAATTTTTTTACAGAAGCCATGAATTGTAGAGATATCGGCAGAGTCAAAAATGTCGAGTGCAATCTTTAGCTTGTTGATAGCATTTTGATTATTGCTTTTCTCTGTAATAAGTCGGTCAAACTCACTTGCAATGATTTTACGGATGCGTTCTTTGATTTCTCCTGCTGCTTTTTCTGTAAATGTTACAATCAAAATTTCATTTATTGAAATATCATGATTGATAATTAACTCGAGTACAATATGCTCAAGAGTGTATGTCTTTCCAGTGCCAGCAGAGGCTTCAATTATTGTAGGTTTGGAATAATCAATCTCTTCCCAAATATTTTTTTTGTTGTTTTCATTCATATTTCAAAATCCTAAATCGTTGTTTTCTTTTCGTCAATTAAAAGTTTAATAATTGGAATGTAATAACGCCCAGCAAGTGTACTAATAAGGTCATCAGCTATGGCTTTGCTTGTACTATATAACTCTTCAATGGCACTCTCGCAATATGGAGGGTTTGATATATCGTATTTAAATTCGCTATTATACTCAGGTGTGTGGTTTCTAATCTCTGACATAAGAATATCTTTGTTCTTTTCTAGCATATCTATTACGGATTTTTCGTCAGAAATATTGTTTCTATCAACTGTATTTATAAAAGTACTTATAATAGATTGAATGCATTGATATTGCCATTGATGTTTCATTCCTTCTTCAGATAAAAGGTCCTCAACTAATTTGTTAATATATTTACAAGCTTCATTTTTTGTTAGTTTTATAACAAATTTTTTAGGGTCTATTGTTAATATGTTAATGGAATATTCTTCTTCTTGATTACCATTATTTGCATATATATACATAATGATAGACATAAGAGACTTTAATAGTGAATAATTTAATAAACTATCATTTTTCCCTTGTTTTTCGGAGAGATAGTATAAATCGTTGTCTTTTTTATATATATTGTTTATCTTTGTGCTCAAAGAAACAGAGATATTCTCATTGTTGGTGTTTTCGTTTATGTAAGTAATTGGATCAAGGTTTATTTCTTTTTCTGTTACTTCATCGTCTGAAGGAATAGAACTATTTTTTTGTTGTCCAACATTAATATTTATCCATTCTCCACCATCAGGTAGTAATTTTTTCATCGCAACAATTTGATCATTCAGGGCATAAGGATTATTTGGTTCTTCTTCCCAATGTTCTCCGAGAATTTTCTTGATTTGTGCTTCTACATCATATTCTCCAACAATACCAGCAGGAGTCATGGATTGACGTTTTTTCATGTAGTAGTTGTTTTTTATGATTTTAGCAACTTCGCTATTAATTAATGGATTATTATTGTTTTCTTTAAATCGATTTATACATTCATTAAATAGATTTTTTTTCCAAGTATCGCCTATGAAATTATCTTCATCCTTAATGTTTATAGGTACGGCGTCCTTGGAGATATCAATCTCTTCTGTTTGTGAAGCAACATTATAGCGATGCTTTAGAATTGCCTGACGGGCATTTCTAAGAAAATCTGCAAGGACAGACTCATTCCAATAAAAAACCTCATTATGTTGATCAAGTGAGAATTGGTTTTTCACTAGTTCATAAAAGTCTGGCTTAATGTTATCAATAGAACGGGCTAGCTTATCCTGAAGCTTTGTATATGCGGCAAGCTCTCTCTGGATTGTGTCTTTATAATTATCGCTTGCTGAGATATTTTTACCGATGGCTATAAAGTTATTGTAGTTTGCAGTTAGATTGCTAAATGCTTCGCCAGATTGCTGTGGTGTTAGGTATTCCTGTAGAGGTACATTGAATTCCTCAAAATCCTTTTCAAGAATAAAGCGATTGAGGAAGCGCTCTAGCTGGTTTATTACTGATGATGGGTATTTGTCAATGTCTTTCTTTGTGTCTTTAGCAACATAAGAAAGAATGAACTTTTCTCTTGCAGACATCACTGTCTCAAGAAATAGGTAGAGATTACGCGATGCAAAGCTTGTGTCTCCTAGCATTCTTTTTAATGCACGAATATCAAGAGTTGATTCTTGGTTGTTGCCAGGAAATTCTCCTTCGCCTAGTCCGACAACATAAATATATTTAAATGGAATAGGTCGCATTGGCTGCAATGCTGCGATTGTTATTCCAGAGGTCAAGAACGAACCTCTGTTACAAGCAATATTAGATAGCCTGTCCTTTAAATATTCAAGTATAAATGCAGAGTGAAATTTATTGTTGTTATTAAAACAAGTTTTAAGACTAGATAGCGCAGTTTCCACATTTCCCTGAATGCGTGCATCGTTTAATCCAAGAATATTTTCAGTTGCACAGCGAAGAGTTCCAATCCACTCTTCTATTGATAGCTTTTCATTTTTGAATGGCTTTGTGGCACAGTATATTGTTTCGATAAGCGCAGAGAGCTTTTCAATTCTTTCCTTGTACATATCGTTTGTTGTGTACAATGGAATAGGATTTGCATTATCTTCATCAGTCGTGATTAAACCTAAGCGTAGTCGCGTTAGAGCATATTCCCAAGTGAATTCATCACCAGAAATTAGCCCATCCTCTGTTAGTCCTTCGTGTGAGTAGTGGTGATGTATTCCAAGCTTATCAATATATTTAATCCAAACAGCCAATTCATCGTCAGAATAATTCCAGTTTTTCATTACACATGGATTTGAAAGCAGGCTAACCATGCTAGAACGTGTATAATGGAATTGTGCAATTGTTAATAGCTCCATTACTCCACGGAGATAATGATTTTCTACTGACGCGGATGAATCCAATAATCCATAAGGTAATTCGCCTCTTGAGTTGAATACTGTTTCAATTATTGGGCGGTATTTTGCCATGTTTGGAACGAGAATAGCAAAATCAGAAAGTGAAATATCTGTGCGTGGAGTAGGAGAGCTAATAAGATTAGATTTATCTAGACTTTGATTGGATAGCACAGTATCTAAAATTGAGTTGTATATTGTTTCGATTTCTCGTTTTTGGTCTGGGCATGCAAGAATCTGAATAGAGCTATCCTGAGGACGTTTTTCTAATTCAATTTCGCTAGTTCTTGTTTTAATGCCATTTTGTAATGCCGCAAGAATAGACTTGCAATTAGAATCAAAATCCTCTTCATAAATATATTCTACATTTGCTACATTTGAACCACTCTCTTCAAGGTCAACTAGAAGCTTCATTGTTTCGCGTCCAGCAGATCCCCACGCATTAAGTAGCTCGTTGTCAATAATTGCTTCATCATCATCAAAAAGTTGACCATTCTCTTCATTAAGCTTACAACGCTTCAGCTTCTCCCATGGGTTTTCGCTGTCGCCCCAATATTCCATACATACGTTTATATGGTAAAACTCAACGTCGTAGCGTTGTGCTAAAAGATGTAAGGCATTTGCGTGAATAGGAGAGAAAGTTGAAAGTCCAAAAAAGTATAAAGTCTTCTTTTCTTTTGAAAGATTTGTCTTGGTGGCGAGGTTTAGTAGCTGGCGCAGTGATAGTGTGTCTTTTTTGTCAGAGTATATCTCCATGAAAAGCTTTCGGCAAAGATATGCTTGAGCTAGTACAAGAGCTTCCTTGTTTGCATTATTACCAAATAGGATTGCTTTTGTGTTTTTTATCCAATCATTAGATAAAAATGCATTTATATATTTTGGTCGGCGAAACTCGTATTCGCGAATATAATTAGCAAGCGTGCCAGAAAGCTGCCAAAGCTTACGTGCAGTTCTTGTTTGATTAATTTCCTTTGAGCTGTCTTTGCCGAATACATAATCGCGGAGAGGGGAAAGCATTTCGTTTTCATCAGAAATAATTATGTTGGCAATTTGGAGCTGTAAATCTGCCTCAGATATTTGCTTAAAGCTTTTTGATGCATCAACGAGTTTTGCAAGGGTATTAAAAAGGAAATTATCAAAGAAAGGGAATTCAACACCTGCACATACACCTTGATTTTGTGCAATGCGCAGCTTAAGCCATTTTTCTATATTCTTATTTGGAACAATTATCTGACGCTCCAAAAAAGGATCATGCATTGCTGCCTTATTATATATAGTTTTAATTAGTAGGTCAGCAAGGTCTTCTATTTTTGTTTGTGAAATTATTTTTAAAGCCATATCAAGCCCCTCAGGGAAATTTTTAACAACAACGTATAGCATTTAATCATGCAACGTAAATATTATAACATACATAAAAAATAAAGTAATTGAAAAAATTTAAAATATTTTCACAAAACTTCTTATTGTTTTCTGTAAAATTAAATGCACGATTTAAGAGTTGAAAAAAAATAGAGGGTTTTTATAGAATTATGACCGTTGTAAACGTAAAAAAAAATAAGTCCCAAATGACAAATTTAGACAAACAAGATTGTGGTTCCTTTACAA
>JAFUOX010000044.1 GCA_017481725.1 Kiritimatiellia bacterium
ATGTATGTTTTCATGAAATTTTTAGAATATACTGCATTCATAGTATCCCATTATCTCATAGTGTCATCATTTTTGAAATATGGGCATTGAACTTATTTTTTTCATTTTTCTTTTCGGTGTCTTTTATTTTGACACATTGCGATTTTGTAATTGAGAAATTTTATGGTTTGACTTTCCCGCTCGGTTTATGCTATTATTATTAAATCTGCACTTGTGAAAGGCAGATTGGTCGAAGATGCATGAAAAACTTTTGGCGTCTGACCATGATAAGGAGGTGACTAAGCGTGATCGTAATCAAAGTTAAAAAAGGCGAACAAATCGATAAGGCTATCAAGCGTCTAAAGAAGGCTATGGACAAGGAGGGCATCATTAAGCAACTCCGTGCAGAGCGTTATTTCGAGAAGCCATGTGAGAAGGCTCGTAAAAAGTCTGCTCGCGCTCGTGCTCGTGCTCGTAGTCTTGCACGCCGTGCAGCACTTCCACCACAGTTGCCACGTATCTAATTACCTCGGCTACTAGGTAGAAGAACCGCCTGTGGTGCTGATGGTTTCCATCTTGCACTGCAGACGGTTTTGTTCTTTAATTTGGGGAAAAGGTCTCCCATAGAACTATTAATGGGTGAAAATTAAGTTGGTTTCTAGCTATGCGTTATTCGATATCAACAAATTGGAATTCATATAGGCATGCTTCTGCTGAAGCTATGCTTGAAGAAATTCAGGCTCTAGGATTTGAGTCTGTAGAATTGGGCTATGCACTTCCTCGTGCATTTGCTGAAACTGTTATCCAATGGCAAAAGGAAGGCAAAATAAAAATTTCTAGCCTTCATGCCTTCTGTCCAATTCAAAATGGTGGAACACCCACACCAGAAATTTTCTCTATATGTGATTTACGTGACCACCATGGAGCACGGCAGGGTATTTCTGCTGCCATTGAAACAGGAGAATATGCTGCAAGGGCAGGTGCTAAGGTTGTGGTTATGCATGCAGGGCGCGTTCCTGTTGCACGCTATGTAAATAAGCTTTCAACACTTTTCGACAAAGGGTATATTGGCACAAAGCGCTATGAACGCACCCTTGTTAAGCTTATGAATAAAAGAGAGAAACTCGCACTAAAACAAATTGATGTCTTACGTGAGGCTCTTGATGAAATTCTTCCAGAATATGAACGACTAGGTGTTACCCTTGCACTTGAGAATCTTCCATCCTACGATGGAGTCCCTTCTGAACCAGAGTTTGATATGCTCTTTACGGAATACCCAACCCTTGGTTATTGGCATGATATAGGACATGGACAAGTTAGACAAAACCTAGGGCATATCTATCATAAGGGAATAGTAAAACGCTTTACACCAAAAATAGCAGGTATGCATATCCATGATGTAATTGAGGGAATGGCAGATCATCATATGCCACCTGGTGGAATGGTAAAATTTGATATCTTTAACGAGGTCGTAAAAAAAGATATCCCATTAGTTTTTGAACCATCGCATAGTTGTGATGGACAAAGCATCGTAAATGCTGTACAATATGTGCAACAAATATGGAATATTTAAACTTTAGTTTAATATTTGAGGAAGTAGGAGAAAATGAGTAAAAAAGCACTTATCACAGGTATCACAGGTCAGGACGGAGCTTATTTGGCAAAACTATTGCTAGAAAAAGGCTATGAGGTTTCTGGTCTAATCGCAAGACGCAGTACACCAACAACATGGCGCCTTGAGTATTTAGGAGTTCAGAACCAAGTAAACCTAATTGAAGGTGATTTGACAGATATTTCATCAATTATTCGTGCAATCAATGTATCTAAGCCAGATGAGGTTTATAACTTAGGAGCACAGAGCTTTGTTGCAACAAGCTGGGAGCAACCACTTCTTACAGCAGATGCTACAGGCTTGGGAGCACTAAATGTTCTTGAAGCAATTCGTCAGGTACGCCCAGAGGCTCGCTTCTATCAGGCTTCAACAAGTGAGATGTTTGGTAAGGTCCAGGAGAATATTCAGTCAGAAACAACACCTTTCTATCCACGCAGCCCATATGGCGTATCAAAGCTATTTGCTCATTGGATGACAATCAACTACCGTGAGAGCTTCAATATCTTTGGTTGCTCTGGTATCCTTTTCAATCATGAGTCACCTCTTCGTGGTATTGAGTTTGTTACACGTAAGGTAACAGATGGTGTTGCTCGCATTAAGCACGGCCTTCAAGATAAGCTTGCACTTGGCAATATCGATGCTAAGCGTGACTGGGGCTTCTCTGGAGACTATGTTGAAGCTATGTGGATGATGCTTCAGCAGGATGCTCCAGATGATTATGTTGTTGCAACAGGTCGCACAACAACAGTTCGCGATATGTGCCGCATCGCTTTTGACCATGTTGGTCTAAACTATGAGGACTATGTAGTGCAGGATCCACGCTTCTATCGTCCTGCCGAGGTTGATCTACTTCTTGGTAACCCAGCAAAGGCAAAGGCTAAGCTTGGCTGGGAAGCAAAGACCTCTCTTGAGGAGCTAATCACAATGATGGTTGATGCCGATATGAAGCGCATTGACGCATTGGTGCGCTAATTCTAAGCTTTTAAGCATTAGGTCTATAGAGTAGGGCTCAATCATGACAACATCAAATGAAGCAAATCAGCACCGCGTTCTAATTACAGGAGCAGCTGGCTTTGTTGGGCATCACCTTATTAAGGAATTTGAGACAAATGGCTACACTGTGTTTACCACAGATGTGGTTGATGCCGCATGTGCTTTACCAAATTATACAAGAGCTGATTTGTGCAAGCGTGATGAGCTCTGCGAGCTAGTGTGCAAGGTTAAACCTACAGCATGTGTGCATTTAGGTGCTATTTCTTTTGTGCCAGATGGCGACAAAAATCCGGCATTTCTCCTCTCGGTGAATGTCGCCGGCACAGTAAATATTGCAGAAGCCTTGAGGCTGCATGCACCAGAATGTAAGCTACTATTTGTTTCCTCTGCTCAGGTCTATGGTCCGATTGCATCATTAGAAGCAGCTGAAAATTCTATTAACGAGGATGCTCCTCAATTGCCGCTTTCTATGTATGCTATTTCAAAGGTGGCAGCAGAGCGTGCTGTTGCAGCGTATGGTGCTTGCTACGGCATGAATGTGATGATAGCTCGCCCAGCAAATCATACTGGACCAGGGCAAACACCGCGCTTTGCAACTGTGGCTTTTGCAAAGCAGGTGCTTGCCTACAAGGCAGGGGAGCAGGATAAACTCCTTACAGGTAATCTGGAATCAATTCGCGATTTTACTGATGTCCGCGATATTGTTAAGGCATATCGCCTTATTCTAGAGAACGGTAAATCTGGAAATGCTTATAATATCAGCACAGATAAGCGCTTAAAAATTGGGGAGCTTCTTTCAATGCTTCAGGAAATTTGTGGCACAAATGCTCCAGTTGAAACAGATCCAGCCCTATATCGTCCGACAGATGCTTCCCAGCGTCTAGATTGCTCAAAGCTGTATGAGCATACTGGCTGGCAACCAAGCTACAACCTACAGCAAACTCTACAGGATATTGTAGATTCACTACAATAACCGTTAGTCTGTGTAAATATAACAATTTTAAAACAAATTTTGTTTGCTCTTCATCGAGCACAATAAAAACCAAAGGATAATTCGATGAATGTAACTGAAAAAATTCTCTCTGCTCATCTTGTTTCTGGTGAGTTAACACCTGGCTCTGAAATTGCAATTAAAATAGATCAGACTCTTACTCAAGATGCAACAGGCACAATGGCATACCTTCAGTTTGAAAGCATGGGCATTGATAGAGTAAAGACAGAGCTTTCTGTTAGCTATGTAGATCATAACACTGTTCAGGTTGGCTTTGAGAATGCAGATGATCATGCATATCTGCAGAGCATTGCAAAGCGTTATGGTATTGTTTATTCACGTGCTGGTAATGGTATCTGCCATCAGCTACACCTAGAGCGCTTTGGTAAGCCAGGTAAGACACTTATCGGTTCAGACTCACATACTCCAACAGGCGGTGGTATTGGCATGGTTGCTATTGGTGCCGGTGGTCTTGATGTGGCTGTTGCTATGGGCGGCGGTGCATTTTATTTGGCAGCTCCACGTGTGGTAAATGTTCGCCTCACCGGTAAGCTACGTGCAGGTGTATCTGCAAAGGATGTTATTTTGAAGGTGCTAGAGCGCTATGGCTCATCTGGTAATGTTGGTAAGGTGATGGAGTATTCTGGCCCGGGTGTTGCAACCTTGGATGTTCCTTCTCGTGCAACAATCACAAACATGGGTACTGAGCTAGGTGTAACAACATCAGTTTTCCCAAGTGATGAGGTTACAAAGCGCTTCTTGGAGTCACAGGGTCGTGGCGAAGATTGGGTAGAGCTTGTTGCTGATGAGGATGCAAAGTATGAGGAGGTCTATGAGCTAGATCTTTCTACTCTTGAACCAATGGCTGCATGTCCACACAATCCTGGCAATGTTGCTTCTATTGCTTCTTTAGCAGGGAAGAAGGTAAACCAAGTGCTAATTGGCTCCTGCACAAACTCATCATATCGCGATTTAAAGACAGTTGCTCTTTTGTTGAAGGGCAAGAAGATTCATCCAGAGGTGTCTGTTGGTGTTGCTCCGGGCTCACGTCAGGTTGTTATGGCACTTGCAGCTGAGGGCTTGCTAGGTGAGCTAGTTGCTTCTGGTGTACGTATTCTTGAGAATGCTTGCGGCTTCTGCATTGGCAACCACCAATCACCAGGCACAAATGCTATTTCCTTGCGCACAAGCAACCGTAACTTTGAGGGACGTTCAGGAACAAAGTCTGCTCAGGTATATCTTGTTAGCCCTGAAACAGCAGCTGCAGCCGCTCTAACAGGCTTTATTACTGATCCTTGCAGCCTAGAGAATATCCCTGAGGTTGTAATGCCAGAGAAGTTTGAAATTGATGACTCCATGTTCCTATATCGCGACACTGCTGGTCAAGGTGTTCCTGAAACAGAAATTCAGCGTGGTCCAAATATTGGTACAGTTCCAGTTGGCACTCCTCTTGAGGCAGAGCTTAAGGCAAAGGCAGCAATTAAGGTTGAAGATAAGATTACAACAGACCATATTATGCCAGCAGGTGCTCGCCTAAAGTTCCGCTCCAATATTCCAGTTTATGCAAAGTATGTATTTGAGCCATGTGACCCACAGTTCCACGATAAAACTCTTGCAAATAAAGCTGCAGGCTATGGCAATGTAATCATTGCTGGAGATAGCTATGGTCAAGGCTCTAGCCGTGAGCATGCTGCTCTTTGCCCAATGTACTTGGGTGTTCGTGCAATTATCGCAAAAAGCATTGAGCGCATTCACAATGCTAATTTGATTAACTTTGGCATTGTTCCATTCGTATTTGCTGATGCATCTGCATATGATGGAATTGATGCAGAGGATGAGCTAGTTTTCGAAAAGCTAAGTGAGTCAATTGCAGCAGATGGAGTAGTAACTGTTCGCAATGTGACAAAGGGAACAAGCTTCACTGTAAAGGCTAGCTTAACAGAACGCCAAAAGGCAATTCTTGCAGCAGGTGGTTTAATGCGTTTTATCGCAGGTGGTAATGCTTAATTTTGATTGATGGGTGCTTTATGTCAGACGCAGATAAAGAGCTAACTTTTTGTGAACAACCTAGCTTGCTAGTTGTTACCTGCTCCTCTGGTGTTTCTAATTTTCTAGCAGAGGAAATAGAAGCATTGGGGTTTGAAGTTTCACGTGTCTCTGAGCTTGCTGTTGAAACCTCTGGTACGCTAGAGGATTGTATGCGCTTAAATTTAAATTTGCGCACAGCTCATCGTGTGCTTTATGCTCTCGATAAATTTAGAGCAAAAACTCCTGAGGATTTGTATCGTTCTATATACCAAATTCCATGGGAAAATTATCTTGAACCAAATGGATATTTTTCAATTGACCGCTCAGTTGATACTCCAACAATTCGTGATACACGTTATGCTTCTCTTAAAGTAAAGGATGCAATTGTTGATCGTATGCGTAGTAAGTATGGTTATCGACCAAATTGTGGTAATGAGCGCGTAGGTGCTTGTGTATTTCTACACTGGGTTGGTTTAGATGCTTCAATTTATATTGATACAACAGGTGATTCTATTAGTCGCCGTGGCTATCGTGTGGAAACCTCAGATGCACCAGTGCGTGAATCTCTTGCAGCTGCATTAATTATGGCAAGTGGCTGGAATGGTGAGAGTACATTTGTTAATCCAATGTGTGGCTGTGGTACCTTTGCTATTGAGGCAGCACTTATGGCATGTAATTGCCCACCTTCCTTCCTTCGTGATAACTTTGCTTTTATGCATCTTGTGTGCTATCAACCACAAAAGTGGTTTAAGCTTCGTGGAGAAGCTCTTAAGCAAACAAAGAAAAATCCTGACTGTACAATAATTGCTAGTGATATCGATGAGGAAGCTGTTGAAAAGGCTCGCCGCAATGCTGTTGTTGCTGGTGTCAGTGAGTATATTACCTTTGAGGTATGTGACTTTGCTGCAACAACAATGCCAGAAAAGGCTGATGATGCACGTGGTGTAATTATTATGAATCCACCTTATGGTGAGCGTCTCGGTGATTCTCCACATCTTTTGGGATTGTATTCTGAAATGGGTGTGTTTATTAAGGAAAATCAGCCAGCATATGATGGCTATATCCTTTCTGGTAATGCATCACTTGTTGATGCAGCAGGTATCATTGCAGATGAAGCAATAACCTTCTATAACGGAGGTATCCCTTGCGAATTTATGCGTAACCCAGAGCCAACAGCGGCAACTGTCGCTAAGGTGCGTGCTCAGCGCCGTCGCTATGGTAAATAACCTATTTGAATAAGGAATAGGTTATATAGTAGGGATTAACGATTTTAAGTGCGTAGGTGAAATTTATGGCAACCTCTGATACAGAAGAAAAGGCTTATATGGAGGGCTTCCGCGATGGCCGTAGAGCAATGGCTGCTTCTGTAGCTCGCCGCCTTTTTGGATTAAAGTCAGAAAAGGAAATTGCGTTCATTACAGGGCTGTCGCTTGAGGATATTGCAAATATTCGTGCGGAGGAGGAGGCTCGCCGCCTTCAGATTGAGGCTGAGCTTGCATCTGATCCAATGGATGGTTTAACCTTTTTGCGCGATGTGGCACTGTCTGGTACAGCACTTGTTGAGCCAACCTTTGTAAAGACTGTGCGCGATAAGCTTGGTCTTACTCAAGCAGCATTGGCAAAGAAGCTTGGTGTGCATGAAAATACTGTTGGCTCTTGGGAAACCTCTGAGCTGCCAGTCCGAATTCGTAAAACCACCTATGAACATCTACTTTTTCTTATAGGTGGTGAAAAGCAGGAGCAAGACTCTTAATACTTTCTTAAGGATAGTATGATATGAGATTTGAATATCCAATAATTTTATTACTTCTATGGTTGTTGCCAATACTTGGTGTTGGTTTATGCTTGTTGCGTCGTAATAAACTTATTCGAGCAAAGAAGCTTGTGCCTGTAAGTATATCAAGGCTATCAGGATCATTGTTTTATACGCAGCTCATATTGCTATTGCTTGCTTTCGCACTTGGTATTGTTGCTTTGGCACGACCTCAATGGGGCAAGCGCACAGAGGTTGTGTTTCATAATGGAAGAAATGTTGCAATTCTTCTTGATGTCTCACGTTCAATGCTAGCACAAGATGTTCATCCAAATCGATTAGAACGTTCAAAGGCGGATTTGGTTGATCTTGTGGCAGAGTCTACTGGTGAAAGAATGGCTATTATTGCTTTCCGCTCCTCTGCACGCATGCTTTGCCCATTCACGACAGATACTGCATTTCTTTTGGAAACAATTTCTGGTGTTGATATTGACTCTGCACCTCGAGGAGAAACAAATATAGGGCAAGCTCTTGAAATGACTCTCGATGCTTTCCCAGAGGGAGATTCCGCTCACAATGCAATTATTTTAATTTCTGATGGCGAGGATCTTTCTGGAAAAGCAAAGGATTATGCAGAAAAGGCAGCTGAGCGTGGTATCCCAATTTTTTGTGTCGGTATTGGTGATGTGGCAGGGTCAACAATTCCCCAAAGCGTAGATGGCGTGGCTACAGGTGGCTCTTTAAGATATGATGGAGAGACCGTTGTTACCAAGCTTGATAACAAGTCATTACAAATGATTGCTAACATTACAAAGGGTGCATATATTCCTCTCGCAACAGCGGGTACGGGTAAAACAACATTGGGAGATGTGTTTAAGCGCTATATTTCAAGACTTGCTGCAAAGGAGCAGGAGGAGCAGCATCAAGAGCATTATATTGAGCGTTATCAACTATTTCTTTTGCCAGCAGTTCTTTGTTTATTAACAGTTGGAATTTTATCAAAGGGGCGTCCTGGTGTTGGTCGTCGTGTTAAGAAGTCTGCTTCTATAATTGTTCTTTGCTTTGCTTCTATTACTTTGTTTGGTTCTTCCTCAACAAATGCGGTTGAGAGCAATATTGTGCCACTTGCTGCAAAATCAGACTCTGCCACACAAACAGCAAAGTCAGGCTCTGCATATACTCTTGCTCGTAAGGCACAAAAGTTATTTAATGAAAAGAAGTTTGAAGAGGCAGCAAAGCTATATGATGAGGCGATGCTTGACTCAGAGATTGAGCCAGAGCTTCTACAAGACATTTATTATAATTCAGGTGTTGCTTGGCTTTCTTGTGCAAATTTTGACCAAGCAATTAAAGCTTTTGATTTGGTGACGGATATTGATTTGCTGCCTCAATCAAAGGAAGCCATTGGTTTTGCAAAATATAAGCAATGTATTTCTGAAATTGATGCCTATAATAAGAATCCTGATAACATGGATGAGAATGGTATCCCGAAGGATTTTGATGCTACAATTAAGGCTAAGGAATCGCATATTGGAAAATTAACTGAGGCAATAAAATATTATAGAGAAGCCTCAGAGTTAATGCTTTCAAAGGGTGGTAATGTTTCTCATTTAAAGCCATGTATAGTTGCTATCAATAAGAGGCTAGATGAGCTTACAGCAGAGAAGAAACTATTTGAGCTAATAGTGAAGCATGGAGGCAAGCCATTTGAGGTGCAGGTTAAGGAGCTGGCAGAGGGTGTTGGTAAGGTGTATGAGCTTATTGCTCCATCTGTACAAAGTGGTGAACCTAATCAGCTGGCAAATAATTCAGCAGCAAAGAAGCTCGAGGAGCTTTTTGATCAGTGGGAATTAGGCAATTCCAATATTAGCCCACAATATTTTTTGGCAAATGGTATTCAGAGTGGAAAATTTGCTTCTCTACAAAGACCTGTGAATCCATTGCATTTTAGTGTTGTTAGAGAAACATTAGGCAAGTATAAGATGCTTCGCTCAGGCAATAATGAGATGGCAAAGCTATTGTCAGATACAGAGAATGCTCTTGTGGCAATGCAATTTGTTCTTTCATCGCCTCCAGCTCTTCTTGAGCAAGCAATAGAATTTCAGACAAATGCTTGTGAAAATGTGATTGATAAAAATTCCCTTTATACACCAACTAAATATCAAAAAGGAGCAATTCTTTTTGGATGGGGCTTTACTGAGTCATTTACAAATTGGATTACAAAGCTTCAGGCTTCTGAGGTAAAGATTTTTAATGAAGAGATTGGTGGAAATTGTTTTGATGAGCAGAAGCTTGAAAAATGTAAGCAAGTTACACCTGAGGCTATAGAGGAAATAAAGCAGTTAAATGAGTTGCTAAAAGATTCTTTGTCTAGTATTTTCCCTGAAAATGGAGAATTTGGAGATGCACTTGACGAGGTGCAGCTTACAAAGGCAAATGAGGCTCTTGAGCTAATGAAAAAGATTTATGCACTTTTGTTCCCTCAGGACAAAAATCAGCAGCAGCAAGACAAGCAGCAACAAAAAAATCGGCAGCAGCAACAGAAAAATCAGCAGCAACAACAAAATCAGCAACAAGACCAGCAGCAGCAACAACAAAATCAGCAACAAGACCAGCAGCAAGAGCAAAATCATCATCAGCAGCAAGACCAGCAACAGTCTGAGAATCAGCAACAGCAAGACCAGCAGCAAAAAGCGGAGCAACAAGAATCCAAGCAACAAGAATCCGAGCAACAAGAAGCTCAAGCCACTGAAGCAAAGCTTAATGATAAGGAAGCAGAGGAATTACTAAAGCGACTTCTTATACAGGAACGTGAGCGAAAAGAAAAAAAACGCAAACAACAAGAATTTATACCAATGGATAGAAATACCCGCGACTGGTAAAGAACTTGGAGCCCTAAAATTAAATTTAAAATATCGGAGAAGAAGGCTTCAGCCTTCATACCCATACGGGCACAAAAAGGTAAGAATTTATTATGGCAAGACATAGACAATCAACAAAAATTAAAGCAGAGCAAAAGAACCCAGATTTGCCACCTTCTCAAGAGCTTATCCCATGCGAAGGTTGCTCTGTGGTGCACCCACCTGTATTTATTCCAACAGAAGAGCAACCAGTTCCACCAGTGCCCTTTTGCAAGGTTAAGGATGCTCCACCAAATTGCCCACTACGCAAATTTATGAGCGAAGCAGAACATTTGGAGCTTGAAATAGGTCCTGGTATGGGGCGCTTCATTCTTGCTCACTCTGAAAATAATTCTAATATACAGATGATTGGAATTGAAAAGGAAACAGTGCGTGTAGCACATGTGGATATTGAAGCAAGAAAACGTGGTATCACAAATCTTCGCCTTGTCTGTGGAGAAGCACTGCCTTTTTTGATTGCTTGTGTGCCACCATCATCAGTTGAAAAGCTCTATATATTCTATCCAGATCCATGGCCGAAGCGCAAGCATCATAAAAATAGATTGTTTCAAAAGAATTTTGTTGATGCAGTATGGGCTTGTTTAAAGCCAGGAGGTACTTTGAATGCTGTTACTGATCATGCAGATTATTTTAGACATATGCTAGAGGTAATGGAAGACGAAGAACGCTTTTCCCAAACAGAAGCATTTACTCGTACAGAGAATGAGCGTACCGATTTTGAGCTACGCTTTACTGCCCTTGGCATGGAGGCTCATACAGCTTCATGGCAGAAGAAATAAAATGTGGTTTTGAACTAGAATTACTACTTTAAATTTAAAAAATAATCTGAATTTTAGGAGCACTAAATATTATGCTTTCTAAAAAGTTTAGCAAGTTTTTGCAAAATATTTTTGCTTTTTGGTTTAATGGTAACTATTTTATAATTAACTAGTTAAAAAATAAGCCCATCAAAAATAATTTATTAATTTCAGTGTTTGCTTGAAGAAAACCATTCTATATGTTTAAATAAAACTGTTTTGAGAGATTATATAGTCCCTTGAAATATCCCTAAAATATAACCTATCCCTAAAACACTTCAATATGTGTGCCTCCTTTAGATTTCCCGTCTAAAGGAGGCTTTTTTTTATTGAGTATAAGTTCTTAATTCTAAATTCGGTACTTAAAATTTTATATATGATTAATTGTGCTAAGAGGTTATTGATGAATTGATTTTCGCGCGTTGTGCGAATGATAATGTCCTTTATTTTATGTCGAAAAAGATTCCCAATTAGTCATAAAAAGATAAAGCAATGGTTTTGTCTATAAATTTGCTTTAGTTCATAAAATTGGTTTATAGTTCATTTTGTTAAGATGGATTATCCGTACGTAATGTGTCAAATATAAAAGACACATTACGCCCAAATAAAAAAATAAAAAAAGTGCTTGCATAGTACGTCTTGGTTATGATACTATATGCACATCTTTTTGGGGAGGTAGCTCAATTGGTTAGAGCTCCGGACTGTCGATCCGGAGGTCGCGGGTTCGAGCCCCGTCCTTCCCGCCATTTTAGGCCACCCGAAGAAAATTCTGGGTGGTTTTTTTATTTTATGGGATTTCCTTTATGATAGACTTTATTAAGTTAATTGCTTTGGCGATTGTTCAAGGTGCTACAGAGTTTCTTCCTGTTAGTAGTTCTGGACATTTAGTTCTTACACAATCATTCATTAACTTAGAGGTTGAAGGTGTTCTTATTGAGCTTCTCTTACATGTGGGTACCATTCTCTCCATCTTTATATTCTATAGAAAGCGAATAATTGAGCTAATAGTAGGTGTTTTCAAAGGAGAGCGCATTGCTTTGTTTTATCTCTTATGGGTGATTGTTTCTATGATTCCTGCAGGTCTATTATATATTGCCGTTGGGGATTATATAAAAAACATCTATGACAACCATATTGTGGTTGCAATTCTATTACTTGTTACAGGAAGCTTAATGCTTTCTTTTAGATTTTTAGATAAAAGAGAAAGCAATAAAACACTTTCTCCGATTAAAGCATTTTTAATTGGTTGTGCTCAAGCATTTGCTGTCCTTCCTGGAATTAGTCGTTCAGGGTCTACAATTTGGACTGCACGTTTACTACGTATTAAGCCAGAGCAGGCTGCTGAATTTTCTCTTTTTATGTCTATCCCAATAATTATTGGAGCAACACTGCTTGAGCTTATTGAGGCAGAAAATACTACTGCTGTATTAGAAACCTACAGTATGGTAGAGCTTCTTGTGGCAATGTTTGTTACGGCTCTTGTTGGTTGTTTGGCGATTAAACTTTTAGTAAAAACGCTTGTTAACCGTAAGTTCTGGATATTTGGAATTTATTGTTTTGTTGTTGCTATTACTTCTTTAGCAGTAGCTCTTCTTGGCTAATAAATTTAGAATTTCTATAAGAGTTGCATTAATTAAAATGTGTTTCGTAATTTTTTTTGAAAAATAGTTTTTTTGTGAATTTTTTTTCACACACCCTATATTTTTTAGGGGTTTTGACAAAAAAAATCAAAAAAAATAAAAAAAAACCTTATTTTTTGCATATTTGCTATTGCAAAGACATACATTTTTTTGTTTAAATAAGTGTGAAAAAAGTGTTTATTGCAAGTGCAATGAACAAAATTACGAAAGGAATAATAATTATGGCAACAGCAAAAAAAGCACCATGCAAGAAGGCAGCATGCAAGAAGGCAGCAGCTCCAGCTAAGGCAGCTCCAGCTAAGGCAGCATGCAAGAAGGCAGCTCCAGCTAAGGCAGCAGCTCCTAAAGTAGTTAAGATCACAAAGACTCCTACTAAGGCAGCAATCATTGATATGGTAGCAGAGAAGGTTCAGATTACAAAGCCACAGGCTAAGGCAGCTATCGAGGCAGTTGTTGAGATCGCTTACAATGCAGCTAAGAATGCTAAGGATGGCTTCGTACTTCCTGGCATCGGCAAGCTTCTTGTTAAGAAGCAGGGTGCTCGCAAGTGCCGCAATCCTAAGACTGGTGAGACAATCAAGATCAAGGCAAAGAATGTTGTTAAGTTCCGCGTTGCTAAGGCAGCAAAGGACGCAATCCTTGGCTAATTGTTTTAATCTAGTTCAATAGATTATGAAACCGTATTGCCCTTTGGACAATGCGGTTTTTTGTTTATTTTTTTGTTTTGAGAATTGGATTATGGGCAGCCTAGTTGTGTGTATCTGATTAAGATAATAAGAGCAATGTTGGTGTTAATGTTTTAGCATTTGCTAAAGCTCGGAGAACTTAAATGTGTCAAATTTAGGTAATAAAATGAATTTTTGTGTTGAAATATGAATTAGAGTTCAGTAATATAATGATGTTTCAGTAGACAAATAGGTTTTTATGTTATTTGTGAATGTGTTTTTAGAAAAAGGGGGCTAAATATGACAAATGGAATTGAAAAACAATTAACCCGCCGCCAAAGAGAGCGCTTGGCACATATGAATGAGGTGCTAGAGGCTGCTGAGGAGTGCTTTCTTCAAAAGGGTTATCGTGATGCAACAATAGAGGATATTGCAAGGAAGGCTGATTTTGCTGTTGGTAGTATCTATACATTCTATAAAAATAAGGAAGAGCTTCTCTGCCATGTTGTTCTACGTATCGCAAATAAGCAAATAGATGATTTTAATGAATGCGTGATGCCATTGCTCGAAAATCCAATTGCTGCTCTCGAGGCTCTTACAAAAGTCTGGTGCGAGCATGCAATTAAATATGGCGATTTCTTGCGTATGTCTTATGCTGTTCGTCATGTTGATTCTATCGGGACAATGACAAAGCCAAGTGAAGCAAAGCTTTCTCCACTTAACAAAGAAATAAGAGAAGCATTTTCTGAATTTCGAACAAAAGAGCTCTCTGTATTTGAAAAAGCAATAGAGAAAAAATTAACCTGCGATTTGTCTGCAGATGAATTATCTATTGTTTTTGAAGGCGTGGCTCATAATTATATGATTAAGTGCATGCTACGAAAAATTGAGCCAACAGTGAAGAGCGCTACTGCTGATTTGTTGAAAATTTATAAAACTCTTTTTTTAAGAAATAAATGTGATGGTTTTTAGGGAAGGTTTTTAATGAAGAAAATGACATATAATTATTTGCTTGTTACGGCAAGTCTTGCAGGACTACTTTCGGGGTGTATTGCAACGCAACAGCAAAAAGTGACAGAGAATATTCGAGCATTAAATGCAGCTCGTTCAACCCAAGTGCTTGCTGGTGTAGAGGCACAGGAGGTGTCGGTTGCTATAAATAATCCCTCAAATAACGAGACCGCGAATGCTACCGTGCTTATGGGAGAAATGACTTTGTCACAATGTGTCAAGCTTGCATTGACTCATAGCATAGAGTTATTTAAGCAGGAGCTAGAATTAGATAAAGCTTCTGCTGATGTAAATCGTGCATTTTATTCTGTTTTTCCAAAATTGAATTTGTCTGGTGATGTTAATACACTAACACCGTTCGATGATCCAGATAAGGAAAGCTATGATTTAAAGCTGACTCTTACCCAACCATTGTGGCAGGGTGGTGCAATTTCTGCAGCATATCGCTATGCTAATTACGAATATGAGAAAGCACGCTTGTCGGTTTGGGAAAAGAAAGAGGATTTGCTATATCAGATTTCTTCTTTGTATACAGAAATAATCCTTAAGCAGGAATTGGTGACGGTGTACAAAAGTGCAGTTGATGTTTCTGAACGCTTATATAATACCTCTAAAAATAAACTCGATGGAGGAGTTGCTTCCCGCTATGAGTTACTTCGTGCAGAGGTGGAGGTGGCGAATGCACAAGCAGAGTTAATCCGTGAGGAAAATGAGCTCAATGAGTTAATGCTTAAGCTTTATAATACGATGGGGGTCTCCCAAGCAAGTAATGTAAAGCTTGTTGATGTATTGCAGTTAAGTGATAGCAAAATAGATACCTCTAATGCCAATAGCTTAGCATTAAATAATAGAGCAGAGCTTTTGTCTGCAATGTGCGATATTAAAAAAGCAGAAGAAAATATTTCGATTGTAAAAGCAGAGTATCGCCCCCACATTGATTTATATGCTTCTGGAGGCTATGGGAATAGTAGGGGAGAAGCAAGCGATTGGGAGGATGAATGGCAAGCCGGAATTAAAGCAAGTATGCCTATATTTGATGGATTTAGTCGTTCATACAAGCTTTTATCTGCTAAGGCTGAGCTAAAACAAGCAGAGGCAGAGCTACGCCTTCAAGAGAAGAATGTTCTCTCTGAAACAGCAAATGCTATTATGCAGCTTGCTTATGCGGAGCGCTACTATGAATCTCAAAAGAAAAACAAGGAGCTTTCTGAGGAGGTTCATAGAATGGTTGAAGAAGGCTTCAAGGTCGGTAAAAACACACAAATTGAGGTGCTCGATGCACGTGCGGCATTGACAGAAGCAATGGGTGGCTACTATAAATCTATTTATACAATAAAGCAGGCTCGCCTTAATTATAATTTGGCAATTGGTAATATGAATGCAGAAGCATTAGGTATAGAATAATATTTTGAAATAGTGAGGTAATTTATGGAACAACGCAAGGTTAATTTTTTCGCACTATTATGTGCAAATTTGGCTCTAACAAGCTCAGCACTTTTTGGAGCTGAGCCGACCGATGAACGCGTATTTGCTGTACGCACAGCAAAGGCGGAAACTCGTACAATTGCTCAAACAATTGTTAAGACGGGTTCGCTTTCTTCTCCTGCTGTGGTTGATATTAGCCCTCGTGTGGCTGGTCGCTTGCTATCAACCACTAATGCAGATGGGAAAGAATTAGATGAAGGAGCTCTTGTTAAAAAGGGAGATGTTATTGCCATGCTTGATGCTCGCGAGTATGCTGCAAAATATGATGCAGCTGTGGCTGCAGTGGAATATGCTGAAGCTGCATTTAAGGATAAAACTCGCGAGTATGAACGTGTAAAAAAACTCCTGGAAAAGGCAGTCGCTACAGAGCAGGAGGCAGATATTGCTGAATCCGCAATGCTTTGTGCTCAAGCAGAGCTTAATCGTGCAAAAGCAGATTTGTCCGCGGCAAAGCTTAATCTTGACGAAACAAAGATTCTTTCTCCGATGGATGGAGCGATCTCTTCAAAGAAGCTTTACCCAGGTGCTATGGTGTCAGGTTCAGATGTTATCTATACAGTAACTCAAACAAATCCTCTACGTGTTTTATTTGATATTCCGACAACGGTTTTCCCTCTGCTAAAGGTTGGAACAACCAAAATCAGGTTGACTGTTGATGCATATCCAGATGAGAATATCGATTTAGTTGTGGATGAGGCATATCCTACAGCTAATGAATTAACAAGAACAATTACAGTTCGTGCAAAGCTGGAAAATGCACAAGGTCGCTACAAGGCTGGTATGTTTGTCAGCGGTGAGATTTTCCTTAATCAAAGAGAGAATGTGCTTGTAGTTCCTTACAATGCATTACATCGAATAATTGATAAATTTTATGTTTACACGATAGAAAATGATAAAGCAAAGCTCACTCCTGTTAATGTAGGAATTCGCTATGATGATGTAATAGAAATTACTGAAGGAATTTCTAACGGGACAGAGGTTATAACAGATGGTAAACATAGATTGGCAGATGGTTCAAGCGTAAGAGTTGTAGTAGAATAACATTGAACATTTGCTCCACACCCTGCCACAATCTTTTAAGTGAATGGGAGAGCGTGAATAAAAGGGAGGGAAATATTAAATGAGAATTTCTGAAACTGGTGTAAAAAAACCGATAACTACCTTGATGATTTTCTTTGCGATTTTGATTCTTGGTATTATCTCTTATACAAGACTTGCTGTTGATATGATGCCTGAAATTGAAAGCCCTTCAATTTCGGTGTTCACGACTTGGGATGGAGCAAGCCCTGAGGATGTGGAAACGCAAATCACGCGTGTTGTTGAAAGTGCTTTGGGCTCGGTTACTGACCTAGATGAAATAACCTCAACCACAAGCGAAGGCTCTTCCCGCGTCACTTGTAAGTTTAAATGGGGTACAGAGCTGGGTGAGGCAGCGAATGATGTGCGTGACCTTTTGGAGCGTGCAAAGCGCAGGCTTCCGGATGATGCAGATGATCCTGTAATGTTTAAGTTTAATACGGCTAATATGCCTATTTTGTTTTTAAGCGTTACTAGCACTGAAAATATTGAAAAGATGGAAACGACGGTTAATGACGATATTGTTGATGTCATTAAGCGTATTCCTGGTGTGGGTACAGCAGATACCTTTGGTGGATATCAGCGCCAAATCAATGTGCACCTTGATCCAGAAAAGCTTTCTGCATACAATTTGTCTGTTGTAGATGTCGCTAAAGCCATAGATGCAGATAACCAAACTGAGCCAGCAGGAAATATCCGTATTGGCACAATTGATTACACAATACGCGTGCCTGCTGAATTTGAGCATACAGATGAAATTGGTTTGGTTGTTGTTAAGAAGGAAGGTGACACGATTGTTCGCTTATCAGAGGTGGCTCGTATAGAGGATGGCTTTGTTGAGGAAACACGTGTTGTAGAGCGTAATGGTAAGCGAGGAATGATGGTTAATATCCAAAAGCGCTCTGGAGAAAACACTGTGGCAGTGTGCCGCCGCGTGCTGGAGAAGGTAGAGGAGATAAAGGAGAGTCTTCCTGCAGATTATGACATTCAGGTTGTTAGTGATAGTAGCGACATGATTGTTAAATCAATTAAGTCTGTTGGTGAGACCGTTTTGTATGGTGGCTTATTTGTTGTTCTTACGACGCTATTTTTCTTGCGTAGTGTTCGGACATCATTGGTAATTGCACTAACCATTCCATTTTCTTTAATTATTGCTTTCGTGTTTATGTTTGCCTTAGGGTGGACAATCAATATCATGAGTATGTCCGCATTGGCAGTTGCAATTGGTATGGTGGTTGATAATGCCGTTGTAGTTTTGGAAAATATTATTTCGCACATGACTCGCGGTGTTAGAAAACGCGAGGCGGCAATGTTTGGTGCGGATGAGGTTGGTACGGCGATTATTGCGTCAACACTCACAACAATAGTTGTGTTCGTGCCGTTGGTGTTTATTGAGGGTGTATCTGGTATTATGATGCAACAGTTAGGTGGCTTGATTGCTGCCACATTGATGGCA
The DNA here is from genome assembly GCA_017481725.1 of Kiritimatiellia bacterium. Classification (GTDB taxonomy): domain Bacteria; phylum Verrucomicrobiota; class Kiritimatiellia; order RFP12; family UBA3636; genus RGIG990. Next base: position 18,409 of record JAFUOX010000044.1, read on the forward strand.
TCAGTACTTTGCTCCTTGTTGCTCACTCCTATGCTCGCCTCAAAAATTTTGCGTGCTCGAAGTGAGGTTAAAGAGGGTAGCAGATATGCTCGCTTTATGGAGTGGAGTGACAAAAAATTTGATGCATTAGATTTGGGCTATTCAAAGCTATTAGGGAAAGCACTTAAGATTAGGTGGGTTGTTGCTACTTTATCTGCTTTAGTTATTGGACTAACCATTTATCTATTTACCATTGTCGGTAGCGAATTTATGGGGACAGAGGATACTGGTGAGTTGAGTGTATCCTTCCATTTGCCTTTGAGCACACGCTATGAGATTACGACTCAGACAGGCTATCGCATGATTGAAAAAATCAAGCAAATTGTCGGAGAAGAAAATATTAAGTTAATCAATATGTCGACAGGTGGCTCTTCTGGTGGCTTTGGAGGTAATCGTGCATCTCATATTGGTTCAATTAGATTAAAGCTAGTTGATGCCAAGTATCGAACAAAGACCGCAGAGCAGTATGGTGACCTAATTACTCGCGAGGTTTCTACTTGGCCGGAAATTACTAAGGTATATGCTAATTCAAATAACTTTTTGAATCGTATTTTGCGTGGAGGTGGTGCAAATCTAACGGTTGATGTGTATGGTTATGATTTAGAGAAAACCTCAGAGATAGCAAATCAAATTAAAGCCATAGCTGAGACCGTTCGCGGCACTCGAGATATTCGTATTTCACAAGACATGGGTAAGCCGGAGCTTACAATCAAGGTAGATAGGGATAAGGCAGGAGCCATGGGACTTTCAATGAATGAGCTTACAACGGTTATTTCAACATTGTTCCAAGGTGATGATTGCTCTCAATATCGTGAGGGAGAAGATGAGTATGATATTACCTTAAGGCTTGAGCGAGAAAATAGAAATACAATTGAGGATATTCGGCGCTCTGAGCTTCCTTTGTCAAATGGTAAGCGTATTCGTTTAGATTCGATTGCAGAGGTGGTAGAGGATACTGGACCAGTGACTATCTCAAGAAAGAATCAGCAACGAATTATTACTGTTGAGTTAGATTCGATTGACAGACCTCAGGGCGAGGTTATGGCAGAGCTTGAGGACCGCATTAAGGAGGAGATAATTCTTCCTAGTGGCGTACAGATTGAGTATGGTGGAATGATTGAGGAGCAAAAGGAATCTGAGCAAGCAATGTATTTAATGATTACATTAGGTGTAATATTAGTGTACATGGTAATGGCTGCACAATTTGAGTCTTTAATGCATCCTTTGTTGATTATGTTCTCTGTGCCATTTGCATTTAGTGGCGTGGTATTTGCATTGTTGTTGACTGGAACACCATTGAGTATGACAGCGTATATTGGAATGATTTTGCTGGTTGGTATTGTGGTTAATAATGCCATTGTGCTTGTTGATTACATTAATATTTTGCGAGCTAGAGGTGTGCCATTGCGAAAGGCAATTACAGACAGTGGTAGGCAGAGATTGCGTCCAGTTCTTATTACAACATGTACAACCTTGTTGGGTATGCTTCCAATGGCAATGTCAACAGGAGATGGCTCTGCTACATGGCGTCCTTTAGGAATTGTTGTAGTAGGAGGTCTGTTGTTGTCAACAATTGTATCAATGATTATTGTTCCATGCTTATATGATATAGTGGAAGGATATCGCGAGCGTCGTGCAGCAAGGAAGGAAGCATAATTTATGAAGAAGCAATTGATAATAGTGGTGGATGTTTCAGGTCTTGATGATATTAGTAATTTATTGAATAAGCATGGGGTTGAAGAGTTTACTCGCTTTGAACAATGCTCTGGACAAGGATATCGCACTGGACCTCGCACAAATGACCATATTTGGCCAGGCTACAATGTGATGGTAATTGCTGTTATTGAGGAACAGCTCGTGTCTGAAATTTTTGCTGCTTTACGAACCTATCGTGAAGAAAATAAGAATATGGGTGTTTATGCTTACGTTACACCTGTGGAGCAATCTCTCTAGGAGAGATGCTTTAAGGTATAACTTAGTTGTTTGTTGGCAGTTGTTATAGTATAATATAAATCACAAATTCGGAGATTAGTCTTTAAAGTCATTGTATATGAATGAATAACCTAGATGTTGCCATCGATGTATAATGTGCTTTAGGATCTATGTGGATTTTGTATAAGAGATTAATGAACTAATTTTGAGGATGTTCTTATGAAAAATATTATTTTGGATACAGATTGGGGTGGAGATTGTGATGATGTAGTTGCAGCACGCCTTCTTGCCAATAGCCACCTTAATGGAGAAATAAATTTTATAGGCTGTATAATTGATGATTGCCGCCCATATTCAGTTCGCTCCCTTGATGCTTTTTTACTTCTTTCTGGTATTGATATTCCAATTGGTATGGATTTCAATGCAAAGGATTTTAATGACGATGGTGCTTATCAAAAGCGAATGGTAGATAATCTTAAGTCAAAGTATGCACAAGAATCAGATGCAGATGATGCTGTTAAAGCATATAGAAAGCTATTAGCTGCAGCTAAAGAAAAGGTTGAGATTGTTGCTATTGGCTTTACTCAAGTTTTAGCTGATTTACTTGAGAGCCCAGCGGATGAGATTTCTCCTTTGAGTGGTGTTGAACTTGTTAAGGAGAAGGTTGCTCATCTATGGGATATGGGTGGACGCTGGGATGGTGTAAATCCTCGCGAATATAATTTTGTGGCACATGCTCGTGCAATTTCAGGTGCTCACCGTATGTGTGCAAATTGGCCAACACCGATAACATTTTTAGGGTGGGAAATAGGTGACCCAGTTCATACTGGTGGTAGTCTTCCTGAAGAAGATCCTCTCCGTAAGGCATTGATTGATTATAAATGTGAGGGAGGACGCTCTTCTTGGGATCCAATGACTGCTTTGTTGGCAATAATTGGAGACCCTGAGGCTGCTGGCTATAGGGCTATTCGTGGCTATGCTTCTGCTGAAGAAGGAACAGGATGCTGTGCTTTTGTTGAGGATGCTAATGGTCCACATAGATATGTAATAAAGCTACATCCAGATGCTTGGTATGAGGAGCAAATAAATACACGCTTGCCTTTGATAGTGCATTAATTCATTGTGCTATTAGTTGTCAGGTGTGAATTGAGTAAGCTTAATTATTGAGACCAAGTGAAATTTTTTGTACTAATAATTAAAAATTATATTTTATGTCAAATATAAGGCTACCTCTTATTTCAGGAAATGCCGATACTACAAAAGAGACAGTTATTCTAATTCATGGGATGATGCGTACTGGGCGTAGTATGCGTAGAATAGGAGAGCATCTAGCATGTCATGGTTATAATATTGTTAATTGTTCATATGAGTCTACCAAAACAGTTAATGAGATAACTGATGAATTGTTTTCTGCTCTTACTCCAATAATTGAAGCTGCTCCTAAAGTGCATTTTGTAACACATTCGCTTGGTGGTATTATTCTTAGAAATGCATTTAAGGACAAAGCACCATCTAACATTGGGAATGTTGTTATGCATGGTCCACCGAATAGAGGCTGTCAGCATATTGATCATTTCTCCTGGTTACCATTCTTTTCTCGAATATGGGGAAAGCCTGCAAGGGAATTGGGCACTTCAAAAAAGAGCTTACCTAATCGTTTGCCTCCAATAAATTTTCATTGTGGTGTAATCGCTGGAAATATGAAGGGTGGCTTAGGCTTGCTATTGCCTAGCCCAAATGATGGCAAGGTAACAGTTGAGAATACTTGGACAGAAGGTGTTGCCGAGCAAATAGTTTTGCCTCTTAATCATACATTTATGATGAAAAATGCTGTAGCAATAAAAAATACAGCCCATTTCATAAAGCATGGTAAATTTTTATAATATATTTCTCTGAAACAATTTTAGTGTTTTGGTCAAGCAACCACATACATAAATAAAAATACTTTGCTCCCAAATTTGCTATTTGATGGGGTGTATAGCTTTGCGGCAGCAAAGCATACACTTATCATTTTTTTATGGCGTAGCTGAAATCGCTTGTGCATTTGCCACTTTTCACAGTTCATTTTTTTTCAATTAAATTATTGCAAAAAAAAAACCTAGCTCCTCAGAGCTAGGAAAAAGGAAAAATGATAAGTAAATATATATTATGAAATTTTGGGAGATGGAGCGAGCTAAGGGATTTGAACCCTCGACATCCACCTTGGCAAGGTGGAGCTCTACCACTGAGCTAAGCTCGCCCAAAATATGCCTTTTGTCTATATCCGATACCGGCACATGCATCGGCGAAAATGGTAGGAGTAGGGGGATTCGAACCCACGACCCACTGATTAAGAGTCAGTTGCTCTACCAACTGAGCTATACTCCCAAAATTGGAGCGAGCTAAGGGATTTGAACCCTCGACATCCACCTTGGCAAGGTGGAGCTCTACCACTGAGCTAAGCTCGCTTAAAAACGGACATAAATTTATCATAAATGTATGGGATAATGCAAGCAAAAAAATATATTTTTTTTGAAAAATATTGCTAGAATGTGTTTAAGGTGTTAAAAACAAAGAGTTTGTGCTTTAAAAAATTTTTGTAATTTTATTACTTCTGGTTGTTTTTTTGTCAAAATAAGCGAAACTGTCTAAAAAATAACGCAAATGGGACTATGTACAAGCACCTAACAGTGCGAGTAGTTGTTCTCATCTTTATTATTCCTAAAATTTGCAGAGCTTAGGCTTAATACTTTTGCCTTTGTTTGTTTTCAATAATGAAATTTAGTAAGTATTGACTGTTTTTTATAAAGAATATAATCTGTACTTTATTGTTTTGTATTGATTTATGTGCTAGTTTGTAAGAAAATATGACCAAAAGTTGGGCTGATTTTTTCAGGTATGAAAATTAGTTTTTAAAGTATTCGCAGTGGAGTATGTTTGATGGGGTTGATATATAATTTAATTTGGTTATTGAAGCATTGTAAAAAAATGATAGTATTATCTATGGCTTTTGCTTTGATATGCGCAACATCTATCGTTTATGCTTCTATGCCAAAGCAAATTGAACAAGGAGAACAAATGGTAATTGTATCTTATGGTAGTGCGGTAGAGCAGAGCGGGGACTTATATCTTCCAAAAGAAATTTCTTCCGCTACACCTAAAATTCTTTTGCTACATGGTGGAGGCTGGCGTTCTAAGCAATATTTGCGTGACACACTTTCTGACCAATCAAAGCTTTTTTGTAAAGCTGGCTATATTGTTTATAATGTTGATTATCGTTTAGCCCCAGAGGCTGCTTGGCCTGTAATTGGTGATGATTGTATTGCTGCAGCAAAGAAGCTGATTTCATGTGAAGGATTGCCAAAGCTATCTGAGGTTGCTGACAAACCAATTTCTATTCTAGGTGTTTCCGCAGGTGGTCATTTGGCTTTAATGACTGGTATGCGTTTGCCACGTGAGTCTGTTAAAGGCATTATTTCTATTTCTGGTATTGCAGATCCTGCTCCTGATGCAGAAAAAAGTCCTGCCCGCTATGAGGCTCTTTTCAATGGTGGCCCAATAGATATTGATGCTTTCCCAATAAAGCACATTAGTAATGAATTGCCACCAATTCTTTTGACTCATTGCTGGAATGATACTGTTGTTCCAATTGAATCACAGATTGCCCTTGCCCGTGCAATGGCGGATAAGTTTTCAGGAATCGAAACATATTTTTATGATTTAGAGCGAACAAATCAGGGTCATGCAATATGGGATGTTAATAATAAAAAGCAGCATGTGCTATATTCAGATATTTTTGAACGCAGTCTTTCCTTCCTAAGAGGCGTCTATGGAAAGCCAGAGCCACTTCCTGGCGGTGCTTCTTTTAAATATCTTGGAAAGCTCGCACCAGTTGCATCTTCAAATGTAAATCAAAGTGCGATTTCTATTGGATTTGAATGCCTCGACCGCGATTTGTTTATTCCAGAATATTGCTACGATAAGCTAGCTAGAATAGGTGTCAAAAATGCACGCGTGCAAACGGGCTGGTGGAAGTGTGAAAAGGAAAAAGGTGTTTACGATTGGTCTTGGCTAGATAATATTGTTGAAAATTTGGAGCGTCGTGGTATTAAACCTTGGTTTAATGTTGGCTTCGGTAATAAGCTATATATGGGCGAAACCTATGGCGAGGCTTCTGTTGGGTTTGTGCCAATTCATTATGGGGAAGAATGCGAGCAGGCTTGGCTTAATTTCTGTAAGGCTTTGGCTGAAAGATATCAGGGCCGCATTGAATACTATGAAATTTGGAATGAGGCAAATGGTAAGTCTTTTTGGCGACCCAAGGACCCAAGTGCAGCTGGCTATGCTAAGCTTATAAAAATAACAGCTGATGCAATTCATGAGGTATGCCCAGAAGCACGCTGTGGTGCAAATGTGGCAGGGTTCCCAAAACCATATATTTTAGATTTGATGAAATATGGAGCCATGGAAAAGCTGAATTTTTTTGCTCTTCATCCGTATGACCCACATCCAGAGCAATCATGGGCACAGCGCGTAGAGTGGCTTCGTGATGTATTTGCTGGTGCTGGGTATCGTGGTGCTGATGTTGAGGTGTGGCAGGGTGAGTGTGGTTTTGCTTCTTGGACACCTGAAAAATATTGGCAGCCACGTTTTGTGCGCGAAAGTGAAAGGGCACAGGCTGTTTGGTTACTGCGTAGATATGTTTTAGATTTGTATCTAGATTTAGAAATGTCATCATATTTCCAAACAGCAGATATGATGGAGAAAGCATATCAGATGGGGGCTAGTGAGCAAAGCACAAGAAAGGTGGCTCGTCAAGGAATACTAAATGGTCTTACATATTCTCCAAAGCCAGCTTATCATGCTTATGCAAATATAAATGCAATATTTCACGATGGTATTAAGCCAGTTGAGGGGCAACGCTTCATAACCTGGCAGGATGATGCCCGCCCATTGAATGGACGCCATGCCCGCCTTGAGAATGTCGCTGTTCGTTGCTTGACCTTTGCACGCGGTAGAACGCCAATTTATGTTTATTACATGCCAGCAGACCCACAATATGGCTGGGCAGATAAGCGAGCTCGTACAACACTCGAATTTTTCAATTACAAGGATTTGGACTTGTTGAAAAAGCCTGTACTTATTAATCTACTGACAGGAGATGTTTTTGAGCTTCCAACGCGCGGTAATCAAAAGGATTTTGGCTCAGTATTTATTGATAATTTGCCGCTCAGCGATACACCGATGATAATCTGCGACAAATCGGTAATCCGCTTATTTGACGCCGATTAATGAATAATGAATAATGAATAATGAATAA
>JAFUOX010000001.1 GCA_017481725.1 Kiritimatiellia bacterium
TGATGCTTGTTTTGGAATCCAGAAATTATACATCCAATTCTCAAACACCTTCCACGATTCACCACCTATTTGGAACAAGCCCTGTGCAGTATAATACATACCATAGAAGCGGTAACCCTCATGTGATAAAGACTTATATTCACGCAATAGATATTGGGATGCTCTAAATGAATATTGATGAGAGTGCTCACCACATAATTCAAGGCAAAGAATACCAGCACCAGTAAGTGTTTTAAAATACTGGTTTTGATTTTGATAGCCAAAACCTCCAACGCCCTGATTAAAGCAACCTAAAACATATTTAACTGCAAGCTCAATAGCCTCTGAAGGTACATCTCCGCCATTTAATCTAGAAGAGCGCAAAGCCATCAAAGCCCAACCTGAGCATGACATATCACTATCATTTGAGGTTGGTTCATAACGCCATCCACCTTTGTGTGAAGGATGCTTATTTATCTTCTGTGCATTAAGCAAAACAAGAACAGACTTAGGCAATATTTCATCAATGCGTTTTTGGCGTTCAGGATCTACCATACCAGAGACCTCTGCAAGGAATAAGGTTGTAATACTATGAGCATACATTCTACCATTGCCAGGCTTGCCGAAATATCCCGTATTTTTATCAACATTATTTAAAACAAAATCAATACAGCGGTTGATTGTTGGTCCAAATTTTTCATCAGTTGGTGTATGACCATGAGAAAGGAAAGCCATACCTACCAATGAAGGGATAGCTGTTGTTTTACCATTTTTTCCAGCATAGGAGCCATCAGGAAGCTGTGCTGACGCAAGATAATTCAAGCCTCGAAGAATTGATTTATCTACTCGATCAGAAGCAGATACCATTGTTTGGGTAAAAGCAAAATTTGCAAGAATTGCAAAAATAGAGATAAGAAATATTTTTTTCATAGTTATTGTCTTCCCTTAATATTATATTATTCTGCTTGTTTAGAAAGTTCTTCAAAATAAGTTTTTACCAAGTCCTTATATTCATCAGGCTCAGCCTCATAGCCATCGCTATCAGCATTATTGCTTAATTGGCCTTTTGCTTTGGTCCAATCCTTGCTTGCATTTGCAGCATCCTGGAGGAACATAGGCACAGTATGATTTGCTGGTTTTGGCTTATGATCGCCTTGACCAGACTGGGATGAATCCTGTGGCTCCTGTTGATTTTGATTATTCTCTTGAGGAGGCTGATCCATTTGAGGAAGAGGAACATTCATTTGATCAGCCTTCTTTTGAGCCTGTTCTTTCATCTTTTGAGCAGCTTGTTGTGCATGCTGTTGAGCCTGCTGCATAGCATTCTGCTGTTGGTTCTGCTGTTGCTGACCCTGTTGCTGTTGCTGCTGCTGTTGATTTTGCTGGTTCTGCTGTTGCTGCTGACCCTGTTGCTGTTGGTTCTGCTGTTGCTGCTGGTTCTGCTGTTGCTGTCCCTGCTGCTGTTGCATTTCTTCATCAGACTTCTTGCCATCCCACTTGCTATTAGGATCTTTCTGCCATTCACCATCCTTTTGCTGGTTCTGCATATCTTCTTCAGACTTCTTGCCATCCCATTTGCTATTAGGATCCTTCTGCCATTCACCGTCCTGCTGCTGATTTTGCATTTCTTCATCGGACTTCTTGCCATCCCACTTACTATTAGGATCCTTTTGCCATTCGCCATCCTGCTGCTCCATATTCTCTGGATTGTTTGGTTCTCCTTCCCAATTGCGTTCAGCATTTGGATCCCATTCACCCTCTTGTGGCTCCATATTCTCCGGATTGTTTGGTTCACCTTCCCAATTGCGTTCAGCATTTGGATCCCATTCACCCTCTTGTGGCTCCATATTCTCCGGATTGTTTGGTTCACCTTCCCAGTTGCGTTCAGCATTTGGATCCCATTCGCCCTCTTGAGGCTCCATGTTCTCTGGATTATTAGGCTCACCTTCCCAATTGCGCTCAGCATTTGGATCCCATTCGCCTTCTTGAGGCTCCATATTCTCTGGATTATTTGGATCTCCTTCCCAATTACGCTCGGCATTAGGATCCCACTCACCCTCCTGATCTTGGGCTTCTAATGCAGCCTCCAATGCATCCTCCATTTCAGAACGCATCTCATACAAATCACTTAGGGACTGATCCTTTTGTGCAAGCTCCTGAGCTGCAAGCTTATCATAAGCCTCTGTAGCCTGATTAACCTGCTCCTGAGCCTGCTTTAGCATATCAGAAACATTTTCCATGTTCTCAGAGGATTCTTTATAATCTCCCTTTTCTGCATTTTCAGCAGCCTTTTGAGCCTCTTCAAAAGCATCCTCATTCTTCTCGCGTGCATCTGCCAATGTATCTGATGGCATTTTTTCGTTTGCATCAAGACCTGTTTCGTCCTCAAGAGCCTTATCTGCCATCTCTTGAATTTTGTCTGACGCATTCTTAATTTCTTCTGCAATCTTCTTCTCTAGCTCAGAAACACGCTCTTCCATGGATTTTTCTTGCTGGTCACCACCAGTTTGCTCCTTGATGGCCTTTTCAGCCTCCTCGCGCTTAGCTTTATCCTCACTAGCTAGTTTTTCTACATTCTTTTTAAGCTCATCCTGCTTGTCAGAAAGATTATCAAGCTCTTTTTTGATATCATCAAGCTTTTTCTTTTCCTCATCAAATGAATTCTTCAAATCCTCTCCGAATTCCTTGTTAAATTCATCCAAGAGCTCCTGCTGCATTTTTGCAATTTCCTCAGCAGAATATTCTTTATCATCCATTAGCTCAGCTAAAAGCTCTTCCTTTTCAGCAAAATCATTTATTTTCTCAAGCTTTTGAAGCTCTTTTGTATGCTCAGCAATAAGCTTCTCTAGATCTTGAACAGCTTTAATTGCCTCTGCCAAATCAACATTACGTAGCTCCTCAACTGGTGTTTTAAGTTCATCTGGATCAAGTGTCATGCACTCCTCAGCCTTATCGTGGCAAGGCTCAACATTATCTGAAATTACAAGCTGAACCTCATCACTCATTGGATTATATAGAGACTCTGAAAGCTCTTCAGCAAGACTATTCATAGTTTCTATTGCTGTTGTGATCTCAAAATCAGCATTTGTTAATTCACCAAAAATGTTTTCGCGATAGGATGGATCATTTTTGTTTCCGTTAATTCTATTGACACTCTCTTGACAATGCTTTTGACTTTCCTTTAGACGTGTAACCACATCACGCAATGCCATATTTATTTTTTCGTGCTGACGGTCAATTGCTTGGCTAGCAAAAGAGGTTGCTTGGTGTTCAACACCAATTGTTATTACCTGGCTTCGGGCGATATGAGGTCCACCCATTGATTCAGGGAGATTATCCTTTGCAACAAGCTGTAGGCGTACCTTCTTTGCTCCATGTATCTTTACACGCTGAAGCTCAAGTGCATCTGATCCATTCCAGACACCATACTCGATTTCTTCTGCTGTTAAATCCTTTAGTTTTGTAAAGGACCCTTCCTCATTAAGTGCCAAATGCATTTCAATAGAAGAGAATCCAAAATCATCCTTTGCAACAAAATTAAAAGGAAGCTTACCAAAATTAGGTAAATCAAATGAAAGATTTTGTGGCTCGGTAAATGAAATTGTTGGCTCCTTATCTTCTACAATTTGGATTGAGGCATAATTAACCTTATTTGAGAAGCCATATTCGTCCTCAAGAACAACAGCCCATTGCCCCTCCATTTCATCATTAAGCACAAAATCAAAGGAAATAGTTCCTTCACCATCATCAAAGCCAACATACTCTAGCTCGCTTGGAAGAACAAGTTTGCCATTTAGCTCACGATTTGGATTAACATCAATTAAAACTGTTGTACCACGAATAGCGGATATATCCATCACACCAGGTGCTAATGGGACAATGTCTCTACCAGTATATTCAGGATACTGATAACTAATTGATATATTTGTATAAGCAGGTTGAGGAACTGCTTTTACGTTGTAGAACTTAGTAACAGCACTACCGCAAAGCACGCGATATTTAAAATTTGTCTCGATATTTGGGAAGAAATACTGGTAATAGCGGACAGTTTCCTTATTCTCAACAACAGAGCTTGTTTGGCTCATACGTTCGCGTGTTTCCTTCTTGCCGTCAGCCTTTGTCCCAAGATAGGCAGTTCCTGGGAAGCCTCCAGTAATAGCTAACTCAACATTCAATGAGTCCCCAATTAAAACTACCTTATCCCCTGGAGCCACCCTCAAATTATCTGCGTAAATATTATCTACCTCAGCAGAAGGAATAATAGCTCTAGTAAGTAGGCGCCCCATTGTTGATGGGAATATCATAAATAGCACAAGAATTAAACCACCTGTAATAACTGCTAGAATAGCACGTGGCTTAACTGTTTTTGTGGTAAATTCTTTTCGAGGAGTAACTGTCTTAATATCTGCAATAGCTGTATCAGTAAGAACTTCAAGAAAACGTGCAGATGCCTCTTGCACTGAATCTGGTGTGCCAAGAAGCTCAACAACGGTTGAAAGGCGTTCCTCTAGCTCTGGGTGATTTTGCTCAATCAGAGCAGCAATTCTTCTAGGTGTAAATGGCTTTGATAGTGGCTTTACTATCATTGTTCGGGCAGTAATCACTGTTGCTGCAACTCCAACAGCCCACAAGCCCCAACGAATAAGCGAATTTACAATAACGACCATCGCATCGATAGCCATAATCATGAGCAATGAAATAAATACTGTAGCTAGCACAGCAGCCATACCACGAACCCAAATGATGCGGCGAACTCTAGCAACAGATTGCTTTAGCTTATTTGCTATTTCTGGTGGCAAATTATCAAATGACACAGGAGCAATTCTTTCGCTCAACAGTGTTGGCTTCTTTTTCTTAAAAGGATTAAACTTCATAAAAAACTCCTTAAAGTAACACAAAAATCAATTTTGCAAATTATGCAATACCTACACGCTTTCTTAAAATCCACTCATAGGTTAAGCATAGAATAACAATTACAAATAAAATCCAAGAATCCCAAAGATAAAATTCAGAGCGTTCTATTAATGTCTTATTACCCTCACCATAATCATGCTTTGCATTTACAAACTCAAGAGGTGAAAATACTGTACCATTTGTCATTTTTGCCATTTTTGAAGCAGAAGTCTTTGTTGCTGTAATATTCACAAATTCAACTGGTTGCTTTGCCGTTACAACAACAAATTTTGTGCTCAAAGAAACAGGAAAATCACTACCAAGCTTATTTGCTGCCTTAGAGCAAGAAAGTCTAATATCATATACGCCTGCCTCAGAGATTTCTGGAAGCTCTATTTCATAGAAGCCATTTGAATCCTCACGATATTTTAGAGAATATCCACCAATCTCTATTCCCTGCTCATTAAACAATTGGATATCAGGAGATAGGCCACTAATTGTGTTATAATTTCTATCAACAATTCGTGCAAAAACCTTAATCTTCTCATCTGGAGAATAGCGGAGCTGATCTGTACCTAAACGAACGAAAGTATTACCAGCACGAAGCTTTTCACCTGCACCCCAACGCAATACTTGCCCCCAGAATCTGTGGTGGCGAGTATCACCTATGCGATAACGTAAACGCCATGTGTTATCTGTATTAAGCATCATCACCTTGCCACGACCTAAAGAGCGAGAAACAATCAAAGAATTACGCTCCTGCTCCTTACGCAACTCATCTAATCTACGAATTGCTTCCTCTGGATCTTCTGTCGCTGCTGTTGCGATAGAGCTTGTAAAGTTTTCTTGATTAAAATCCTTTGAGCGAGCATATGCCAAAACCTCAGCACCTGGCTTAATCCCCTTTACAGGGAAACGCCATGTAAATTCAGGAAGGTCTGACCAAATTTCCTCATTCTCTGCAGAGGAAGCGGATTGGCTCATTGCTTGGTGTCCACGACCAGCTGGAGTCAATGTAAATAGATAGCTAGATTCTGGACTCTTTGTATGGATAATACTATCCTGATCATACTCTACTGGTATCAATTCATTGATAGATGAATTTGGTGAAAACTTATGTGGGAAGTAATTTCTTCCAGAAATAAATACAAGCAATGCACCGCGCTCTTTGACACAATATTTTAATTCCTCTACAATAGACTCTGTTAGAACACTTGGAGGTAAATCACCAAGAATAATAACATCAAATTTACGCCATTCATCACGAGACACAGGGAAAGAACCAGACTCTGAATCACCGAACTTTCTGCTTGCAGAAGCAGGTCGCTTTTTAACTGTTATACCCTCAACCCTATCTGGGCGAATAAGCATTTCCTGCAAATGAACAGACTTATCACGTCCATAGAATAGATTGCGGAGATAGCGGAATTCCCAACGAGGGCGGTCATCAACCAAAAGAACATTTGTTCTATCATCAGAAACAGAAATATCAACAATTTGCTCATTATTATCAGCAAATTCCTCATTTTCTAATCCATCAACAACAACCTTATAGCGTAGCACACCATGAGCCTCAGGTAGGTGTGTAAACTTAAACTCGTGGCTCCAATCATCTGAACCAACAGTAAAATCTTTACTATCTATTGGCTCATCACCTAAGAAAAGGCTTATCTTAGATTTCTTTAAACGAGCTCCTGTTGCATTCACTTGAACCGTAAACCTAATTTTATCTCCCAAGAAAACTGATTCTGGAGAAATTACAGATGCAATTGATACATCATAAGGAGAAATTGTTCCACCGACAACAACTGTTGAAACAGGAATATCCAAACCACCAAGCTTACGGGTAAGAGAATCAATACCAACTTCAGCTGTATAGCGTCCATCTGAAAAGATTAAAATACCAGCCAACTCTTCTGAAGGGATTTCTTTAAGCACTGTCTCAAGTGCCTTAGAAATATCGGTTGTTGAACGGAATGATTTAAGAATGTTTTCATCTGACTCTATCGTTGGTATTCCAGCTGGAAGAGAGCCATCCTCTGCAAGCTGACGATATGCTGGTGAAGCCTTTGCTGCAGAGCCAAAACGATATACTGCAACATCATATTTTTTTGCAAGCTGATTTACTGCAGAATTTTCACCACCCTTGCCAATTAGCTTGCGAACTAATTCGGAGCGAGTATCCTCTGCTACTGCCAATACATTTGCTTGCTCATCCTCTGTCAAAGAATCAAAATGCACCAAATCAGCAACAGAATCAAGGTTCTTCATTAAAGGCATTCCTTGCTCTAATGAAGCCATAGCTGCTGTCATTTGAGGAACAAGCTGTGCCGATTTATCCTCTAAGGATGTTTTTACAGATGTAAATTGAGGAATAAGTCTTGCCTTAATATGATTATGAACTCTTGAAATTTCATTAACAATTTCATTATGCTTTTGCTTATTTATTTTTGGGAGCCCTTCATCACAAATCTTAGTTGCTCTAGTTAGCTCATGCAAAAGCGAGTCAAGAGTCTTTGAAAACTCTGCTACATCAATATTCTTCTCTCCACCTTGAATAGAAAGAATTTGACGTGGAGTGGCAAGCTCTGCAAATAATTCATTCATCCTATTTCCAAAGCCATGAAGATTTTCACCATCTGTGGTCAAAAGACCTAATGCTGAGGCAATCTCAAGCTTTTGTGTATCAGTCCACTGCTGATCAATAAAATTCATTGATTCAGAATCATCAACAAGAACTGCAACAGTTCTACGAATTACTCGCTCTGTCTCACCAACTAATATTGGCTGGAGCAATACAAATAACACAGTTACAATAGCTGCAATACGACAACCAAGAAGCTGGCGTCCTACTCCCTTCTTTAAGCTTTTTCTCTCATGCTCATATAGGATGCTTACCCCCTCAACAGAACCAGCAGCCAATATCGCAAAGAAAAATACATGCCAATAACAAGCTAAAAAGAAATAACGTCCAAGACATTGTATCACAGCCCATGAAGCAACACATGCAACAGGAAAAACAATCAAAAACCTATTTCTTGGTCTAAATTTATCCTCTTTACGCTTTAGCATAATGTGAGCAGTAACCCACAAAGCTATTGCACCAATTGCCAAAATCCAAAGTACAAAGCTTGGCACGGTAATTGGCAACAAATCTGGTCTAGTAAAACTCTGTTCCATAAAATCAATTCTCCTGAGAACGAACCTTGCTCAAATTTTCTTTAAATGACTCTGAAGCCTGAAGCTTATCGTTCTTAAAATCAACATCAATCTTTTCACCTGTACGGCGCTGAATTGCAATCCAACGAGTTAGAATTACCTCAGCAATTAGGAATAGAAATGCTGCTATTGCCAAAATACGCCATATTTCCTTACCAAAGGCTTGACCCATAATGGCCTTGTGAACATCCTCTTCCTTTGTAGCAACAGAAAGAATAATATAATTGGTTAAAAGCTCTGTCTGCTCAAGATTGATAGACTCCATATGGCTTTCTGCTACACCTGCCTCAACAGAGAAAATAATGGTGTTTTCTTCTGTAACAATAGAACCTAGGAATGTCTTCAATGATTCAGGAACAGTAACTGTATACAAGCCTGGCATTAGGCTACGGGAAACACCTAGAACCATGCCATTATCGCTTTGGAAAACCTCTGCATGGAAAATCTCACCAAATGGATCCTTAACCTCAACAATATCACCCATACCAGCGCCACGAACAACAGCTGGTGAAAGCAGCTCTGATGGGATTGCTTCCAAACTACCATTTTGCTTTCTCCAACGAAGTCGCATAAATGCATCCTGTGTTTCTTCTACTAGGCGAATACGGATTGGGTAACTAACTCCTTGCTTTAAATATACAACTGTTGACTCTCGTTCATTACAGTTTACATTTATTAGCTCGGTAAACTCACCAGACTGAGTCTGAACAAATAATTGACCTCTGTCATCTGCATGTAGATTGAAAACATATCCTGATGTTTCCTTTGGAGTAATTGTACCAACCCATTCAACAGAAAATTGGTCATTACCAACACCCTTAATAGGAGAATTATTACCAAAATTTAAATTGAGATTATTATCTATTCTCTTAACTGGAACACCAGAGAAATTCTTATTAGGATAATACTGACCAACGAGACCATAACCATCTCCTCCTTCAGAATTTGCAACTGATGCTGAAAGCTGAGGGCTTAATAGCAATGTGGCAGAATCGCTCGGAATTGTATTTAACTCAGGAGAAATTGGGCGAGCCAAATGGTAAACAATCTCGTGAACCATAGGCACAAAGGTTTTCTTTGCAACAATCTCTGATACAGAGGTATCAAAAGGAATTGCACTTAGTGCTACTGTACCACGCTCCAATTGCTTGATTGCGATAAATGGCATTTCATTGCTAAACCTTGCGGCAACATATTCCTCACCAGAAATTCCTTGCTCAAGCTCCCAATAAAATAGAGGAGAAACCGCCATTAGGTCATTACGATAACGTAGTTTTCTTAATGAATCATGTGCAAAAGAGAAGGTATCAATGTGAATTGACTCAACCGTTTGTTTATTTGCTGCATTTGCTTCTGCATTTTCATTATCAACTACAACTGGGATAGCCTCAGGCTTTTTCCATTGTCCGAGCTTCAATGGCAATACACTTGTTCCATTAAATAGCCACTTGTTATACAAATCTTTATCTGCTCTAGCACCAGGAAGAACCAGCAAACCACCGCCACGAGCTACATAGCTAGATAGTCTATTAAGAACATCCTCTGACATCTTTGGAACATTTGCCAAAATTACTACACTATAGATGTCAAAGTTAGGAATAGCATTTAACTGAGAGAAATCCTTAACTGTTGTTTCTAGCAAGAAATCACGCTCTTCGTCAGGTGTTTTATTAAGTGCAGCGGCTGCTAGCTTTGCCATTTCTGGACGCAAAGCTAAAGAGATAAAGGTAGAGCCCCTCTTGAAAACATCTGGAGATGGAGTTCCATCAACAACTAAAACCTTTAGGTTATCCATTACTGGAACAACATAACGGAAGGTATCGTCAGAAGGAAGATCATCATTTGCAACAATCTTAGCTGTGATAATTGTAGCTCCTGAGGTTTCAAAGGTATGATCAAAATTAAAGGTCTGTGATGCACCTGGTTCAAGCTGGCGCATTTCTGAAGCTTTAATTACTTTTGTTCCGATAGACAAGGTTACATTCTCTGGAGTTACAGCCTCAGAGCCAGAGTTGACAACTGTTACTTGAATTCGAACCTGACGGTCCGTTCCAATAACATTTCTTGAAAGAGAAATATTACTTACAGCAAGATTTCGGATAGACACTGGCAAAGGCAAAGTGCGCCAAATAACTGTTGGCTCCATTGGAAGTGTAGAGAAAATCTGTTTAATTGTTTGCCAACGCTCGGTAGATTCAATATTCCAGCCTTCTACCTGACCATCACCAATGATAATGATTTGCTTAACTGCATTATGACCCGATGCTAAAGTAACAGCAGCAGAGGTTAATGTGTGCATAATCTGCATTGTTCCATCAGTTATATGCACACGCTCCAATGTGTCAAGTAGAACACGCTTATCCTCAATAGGTACAGGATTTAATACCTGAGCAACAGGTCCACCAAGAATAATACTAAATGAAGTTCCACGTGGTGCTTCTTCAATATACTTACGGGCCTCTGCCTTTGCATGTTCAAAATTACTCTCTCCATCACTTAACATTGACATTGACGCAGAGCCATCAATAACTAAAACAACATCCTTTGCTGCACCACGACCAAAGCGCTTTAAATTTAACTTTCTTTCAAACAAAATTGCTATTGATGCAAGTGATAACAGCACAATCGCAAGAGCCATTGCTCTTCTGCGCCACTTAGGATAATTCCAAAGTGCAAAGCTTATACCCAATAAAGCAATTGCAAGCAAAATGATTGGCATAACAACCACCCATGGGATTGAGGAATTTGGCTGGATAAATGGGCGTGCAAATCCCAATGCTAATAATGCAGGGATTAAGCAGCGGCAAGCCAAAAGCAGAATTTCCTCTAATAGCACGCGTTTACGACGCTTCTTCATTGAATCCTTAATGAAGATAAATGCACCCCACATTATCTTCTTTTGGGTTCTACGCGTAAGTAGCTGTATTATGATTGGGATTGCAATAGCAAGTAATCCCAAAAGCATTATTACATGTATAAATTGCATAGTTAAAAGTGTTGTTTAAATGTTATCTTATAACTATTCGCAACAACTACCCCAGTAATTACCTTGAGCAGTAGTATTAAAAAGCTATACCTAAAAATTAACCGATACCTGTTCTTCTGCGAGCCAAATAATCTGTCAAAACAACATCGAATGGCTTCTTTGTTGTAATTGGCACATAATCAGCATGCATCTGACCACAACCATCGCTTATCGTCTTTAAAAAATCTTGAACTCGCTCTAAATAGCTAGCACGCAAAGATTTTGGATCAAGCTGTAGCTCCATTGGAGATTCCAAATCCTCCAAATGTAAGAAGCTATTAAATGGAAAATGAATTTCTTCCTCAGCCATCACATGGAAAACAACAATTTCGTGCTTTCTATAGTGGAAATGGTGTAGAGCCTTAATTAGAGCAACTGTATCCTCATCAAATAAATCGCTTATGATAATAACCAACCCGCGTTGAGGGATTCGCTCAGCAATTTCATCAAAAATTTTTGCAAGCTGTGTTTCACCACCTGGTTTTGCCTTATCAATGTATTCCAAAATATTGCGCACCTGAGAAGCTCGAGCCTTTGCAGGAAGATATTCGCGGACCTTATCATCAAACATAACCATACCCACACCATCCTGCTGACCCACAAGCATATATGTTAAGCCTGCTGCAAGATATTGTGCATATTCAAATTTTGATAAGCGGCGCCCCTCAAACTCAACTGCTTCATCACCACAATAAGCCATAGAGCCAGAGCAATCCAAAAGAATCGTTGCACGAAGGTTTGTTTCCTCCATATATTGCTTGATATAAAGGCGATCCTTTCTACCAAGCACCTTCCAGTCAAGATTCTTTAAGTCATCACCTGGCACATATTGACGATGCTCAGCAAACTCAACGCTGAAACCCTTTTTAGGGCTACGATGGCGACCGGAAATAAAACCTTCAACCAAGCCCCTTGCGATTAGCTCACAACGGGCAATGGTTGCCGTGGTTTTACTTGGCAGCCAGCGCATATAGCTGGGCTGATTTTTATGCTCTGCCATTTGTTATATTTCCAAATCCTCTCGTGGTGCGAGAGTCTTAACTAGCATTTGAACAACTTCATCAGAGGTTACACCAGCAGCCTCAGCTGCGAAGGTTGTGATAACACGGTGGCGAAGTACTGGTAGAGCTACTGCGGAAACGTCACCAGTTGTTGTGTGGTGGCGACCATGCAAGATAGCACGAGCCTTAGCTGCCTGAATCAAGCTGATACCTGCACGAGGACCTGCACCCCAGCCAATAAGCTCGCGTACAAAATCTGGAGCCTCAGGCTGCTTAGGGCGTGTAGCACGTGTAAGATTACGTGCATACTCAATTACGTGTGGAGCAACTGGTACGCGGCGAACAACATCCTGAATGCGCAATACCATCTCACCATCCATAATCTTTGTTAGGTTTGCCTTCTTACCGCTTGTAACATTAGAGATAATCTGTGTCTCATCATCAGCCTCTGGATAGTGAACGATGATGTTAAACATAAAGCGGTCCATCTGAGCTTCAGGAAGTGGGTATGTACCTTCTTGTTCGATTGGGTTCTGAGTTGCCAATACGAAGAATGGCTCAGGTAGCTGATAGGTTGTTGAACCAACTGTGATATGGTGCTCCTGCATAGCTTCAAGCAAAGCAGCCTGTGTCTTTGGAGGAGTACGGTTAATTTCGTCGGCAAGCAACATGTTTGTGAAAACTGGACCCTTAACGAAACGGAAGTGACGGCCACCACTAGCCTTATCTTCCTCAAGAACGTCAGTACCAGTGATATCAGAAGGCATCAAGTCAGGAGTGAACTGTACGCGCTTGTAATCAAGAGCAAGCACCTTAGAAATTGTACTGATAAGAAGTGTTTTAGCTAGACCAGGCACACCCATAAGCAATGCGTGACCACGGCTGAATACAGCGGTAAGCACTTCTTCAACAACAGAGGTTTGACCAATAACAACCTGAGCTAGGTCTTCCTTCATACGCTTATAGCGGTCATTCAAATCTGCGATAAGCTCAATATCATCATTTGCCATCTTTTCGATTGGTGCATTTTTATCAATATGAAGTACAGGTGGCTTCCAATCTGATGAAGGCTTGATATTAAATTTTGGTTCCTCAGCCTTAGGCTCTTCCTTCTTTGGCTCTGCCTTAGGTGCTTCCTTCTTTGCTGGTGCAGGAGTTGGTGCTGGTGCTGGTGCAGGAGTTGGTGCTGGTGCTGGTGCAGGAGTTGGTGCTGGTGCAGGAGCTGGAGCAGCTGCTGCTTGTGCTGGTGCTGCATTAGCCTTGCCAGGAAGCTTTACGCCTGCCTTAAAACCACCCTGTGATGGAAGCTTTAATCCTGGCTTCAAACCTCCTTGTGATGGAAGCTTCACTCCTGGCTTAAAACCATTATTTGCTGGTGCAGGCTCTGCTGCAGGTGCTGGCTCTGCTACTGGTGCAGGAGCAGGTGCTGGTGCTGGAGCTGGAGCAACTTCATCTACAAATTTCAATGTAACATTACCAAAGGTAACATTATCGCCACTAACTAATTCCTGTGAGCGAATTTGTTTGCCATTAACAAAGGTTCCATTTGAACTATTATTATCTATCAAATACCATTTTCCACCCTCACAACGGATAGATGCGTGATTTCCTGATACGCTGCCATCCTGAATAGGTATGTTTACTATTGCTTGGTTACGTCCAATTGTTACACCTGTCTCAAACAATGGAATTTCTTGTGCAGTATCTCCACTACCGAATACTAGTTTAGCCATAATTCAATACACCTTCAATTTAATTTGTTAAAAAAAGCCAAAACCGATTTACTATTGTTGTCATTATTTTACCACATCCGACTTCTGCAAATCAATAAAAATATGCCTATATCAAGCACCTAAAATGCATTGTTTTTTTACACAAAAGTGCGATTTTTTCTGGGCAGACACCAAGCACAAAAAATAGAAATATCGCGCTTGGGTTTATCGTAAAAATAAAGCGTACCCCACCAACCATTGAGCATGCTACACGTAATTGCTTGGAATGGCGGATTTTGATTTTCGGACTCACTTCGTCAAGCCTCCTTTTCGTTCATTCGTTTCAATTCGCTTCACGCAAATCTCGCAGAGATAGCAAAACAGACGAACGCTGTCAATGGTCAAGATGAACGGCTTCGCCGCCATTGACAGCGTCCGTCCTTTTCGCTTTTGGGCAGACAAGGCGGCGGTTGCCGCCGATTTCCATTTAAGGAAATGGCACTTGCTATTATGAGATTTACGGAATAGCAAGCACAGCAGGTGTATGTACACTCTGCGATTTCATACCTGGCAAGCAATGCACCGCGGTACCCACTCGTGCGTTTTGCAAAATTTCAGCCTTGCTGATCTTTTGCAAAACCTTGTTGGGAAACATCCCAAACCCTTTAACAATTTCAAAGAAATTGGCTACGCACCATCGGTGCTAAATGATAAAATTTTCAGTTTTTTGTTTCTGTGTTCTCGTCCACTTTTTGATTTTCGCAAGTGTTGCCAAGCGCCATATTGCGAAGATAGGCACTAAGGTTGTCCATCCCCAAATCAGTCATCCGCTTTTTTATCAACTCAAGTTCTGTAGCATTTACAAAAAATTTTACTTGTATTGGTCGTTTACGATTTCTGTTATCTGGCATAGGGTGCTCACCATCCTTTTACAGTTTGATCTGTTCGGGGAATGCTTCTTTTCGCATGATGCCCCACATCTTGTCGATATAAGACAACGTGTAAAAATTCTCATAGTAGTGATAGTAAAACGCACCCTTTAGTGTCATTTCATAAGTACCATCTTGTTCTTTGATGAAGCCTAATCGCTTTGCACCCCAAAGCTCAAATCCATACATTTTTTTCAACGGCACACCAAAGAATTTTTCAAAATCTCGTGCATTTACTCTTGTACTGTATGCCGTCCAGAACAGCCAGTAAATCATTCGTTGCCGTTTGGTAAAGCGAATTGTCAATGATGTGGCGAGGTTGCCGGAACGAATCCTTTCGCAGTAGGACTCCACATCAAAAGTATTGATTTTGAATTGCCCTTTGAATAGGCTTGTAGCA
>JAFUOX010000002.1 GCA_017481725.1 Kiritimatiellia bacterium
CGTCTCGCGTCTCTGCGTCCCTTTTTCGCAGTCTAGCCATCACATGCAGAAGCTCCGAGTCTTTGCCTTCTTTGGGGTCGAACACACTAGCGCTTGGAAGTTGCCTTTGCGACAACAAGAGCAAAACTAGGCAACGACAAGCGGTAGTGTTATCATCTCATGCACCACGCAAGCCCTGCGACCTCTGCGTCCTCCGCGTCTCTGCGTCCCTTCTTCGCACTTTTAGCCATCTTGCACGTGCAGCAGCCCCGTGTCCCACTCTTCGCACTTTTGAAGCGTGCTACCGCACGCAAAGCGACTGGAAGTCGCTTCTCCATACTCTTCCAGCCACCACCACGTGCAGCAGCTAAAGCTATAGCACAAACGACCACAATTATAATTTAATAGGCGCACACACAATTCCTTGTTATGCACGCCTAAACCTAAGTTACTCGTTATTCTCTATAACTTATTCCTTACGCCACCAAGCAGTATATTCAACGTTACCAGCTGGTCCTGTTATTGGTGATGTGCAATATCCAAGCCATTCAAGCCCAATAGATTCACCAAACTCGCGTATAGATTGCACAACCTGAAGGCGAACAGCTTCATCACGAACAACACCGCCCTTGCCAACCTGCTCTCTTCCTGCTTCAAATTGAGGCTTAATTAGAGTGACCATCTCACCTCCTTGCTTTAGGACATTCATCATAGGTGGCAAAATAAGGCGGAGAGAAATAAATGAAACATCACACACAGCAAAGTCTGGCACAAAAGGTAAATCTGCTGATGTCATATTGCGAGCATTGAATTTCTCAATAGAAATAACACGTGGATCCTGAAGCAAGCGTGGATGTATTTGGCTATGACCTACATCAACAGCAACTACCTGAGCCGCTCCATGCTGCAATAAGCAATCGGTAAAGCCACCCGTGGATGCACCAACATCTAAACATTTAAAGCCAGTAACATCAAAGCCCCACTCATTAAAGGCTCCCTCTAGCTTTAAGCCACCACGACTAACAAATTTATTCTCTTCCGCAAGCTCAAGCTCAATTTCTGAGTCGTACTTGTTTCCTGCCTTTGGTGCTGCTACGCCCTTTACACGAACCTTGCCTTCCATTATCATACGCTGGGCTTGGCTACGACTCTCACAATGGCCTCTTGCAACAAGTATCTCATCTAGGCGTAATTTCATCTTAAAACTTACTCCGCTAATAGCTTTTTAATGCAACGAGCCATTCCCTCTGCGAATTGCTCAGGGCCAAACTTCTCTGCATGTGCACGAATTACTGCTGGATCAAAGTCTACTTTAGAGCAACGCTCTACTGCTTCTTCAAGAGCTTCCTCTGTTTGCTCATTAAAGAAAACACCTGTCACTCCATCAACAACAGTTTCTAATGCACCGCCCTTTCCGTATGCAACTACTGGGCGACCACATGCCTGTGCTTCAAGAGGAACAATACCATAATCCTCTTCACCTGGGAAAAGCAGCATTGTACAATTACGATATAGCTCAAGAACCTCTTCATCTGGCAAGCTTCCTAAAATCTCTACTGAGCTTCCTTCTGCTAGCTTCTGTAGCTCTTTTAAACCACCGCCGACACCAACAACCTTCAGCTTCCAACCCTTACGAGCAAACAAACGCACAGCCAAATCAACGCGCTTGTATGGAACTAATGCAGAAACGATTAGAGCATAATCACCCTTTGGCTTTAAATCTGGAATAGGAGTACAGCGATAGGTATCAACAGCCGGATAAACAATTTCGCAATCCATTCCATAAAAATCATGAATGCGCTTTGCCACATGCTTACTAATTGCAACATACATATCCACACGTGGTGCTGTAGCCTTATCCCATTTACGCAACCATGCAAGCAATGGCTTTATTAGCATCCCTTTAATCTTTGATTTTCCAAAGTATTCTTCAAAAAATGTCCAAGCATAACGCATAGGAGTAAATATCACACAAATATGCTTGCAACCCTTAGGTTTTCTAAAGCTTTTAGCAACACAATGGCTTGTTGTTATAAGCAAATCTGCATCATTCACCTTCGTGCTTCGAGCTGCTGCAGGCATGAATGGAAGAAAATTGCGATAGGTTTTTTCTATGCCAGGAATTTTATTTAAAAATGATGTATTAACCTTATGAGCATTAATACAGTCAGACATTGCTTTTTGGTTATAAATCAATGTAGAAATCTCTGCTTCAGGGAAAGCCTTACAAAAGAATTCAAGCACACGCTCTCCTCCACGCATTCCTGTAAGCCAATCATGACCAAGTGCAACTCTTTTTTCTCCAGCTGCAGACGAAATAATTTTAGAAATTTTCTCATCTTGATTCATTATTTAGATTCCTTTTTTGTTGAATCTGCAGAAGAGACAAAATTTCTACGTGCCTGAGGTGGCACTGTACGCATTGCTCTTATTCCACCCATTACAAAGGCACAAATCTCACGAGTAAAATGAGCAGCCTCTTCTTCTGTTGGAGTCTGCTTTGTGAAGAGCTTTCTACGAGTTGACTTATTAATAGTCAAGGTAGCGAACTGACTATGAATTGCCAAAATACAGCACTCAACCTGAAAATCTGTCACATTAGGCCCAAGCATACGGCGCAAATGTAAATCCAAATCATGGATACGAGGAGAAAGGTGCTCTGAAAGCATTTCCTCTGCATACGGGGAAGGATCGTTCATCTCATTTGCAACTAACCGACGTAACAAGCCACTAGGCCCTGTGTCAAAAATAGCAAGGACACACACGCGAAGATAATTATAGAGCCATTCACGATCCTCATTTTGGGATGTAACAACACTATAATCCTCCATCGCGTGCTTTACGGCATAATTCCATACTTCACGATAAAGCTCTTCTTTCCCACCAAAATGATAATTGACTGCAGCAACATTTGCCTTTGCTTCCTTACAAATATCTTGGGTCTTTGTCGCATTATAGCCTTTTTCAGCAAAAGCTTTTGCAGCACACTCTAGCAAGCATTCCCTTGTCGCTTTTTTCATCAAAATCGCTCCTACCCAAAATTAAAACTGTAAAGACAAATCAATAAACTCTGTTTCAACATCAAAATTATTACGAACAAGAGCGGATAATTGCTTAACCCCACCACATTCTGTAGCATAGTGTCCAGCGGCAACCATATTCATCTCTAAATGTCTACATAGATTAAATGCTTGGAGATTAACTTCGCCTGTCAGATAAACATCTAAGCCGGCTTCTGCTGCTTGTTCAACACAATCTGCAGCACCTCCGCTAATTATACCAACTGTCTTTACTTCTTTTTTCCCAAACCCAAGAGCATTAAAATTACCTCTATGTGGTAATTCACGCACCTTCATACAAAAATCCTTAATTGATATAGGTGTAGGATATTCGCCCTTAAAGCCAATTGTCATCCCATGATATTCACCAAATGGCTGAATATTGGTGAGACCAAGTTCTCTAGCTAGAGTTGCATTATTTCCATATATAGGATGTGCATCAAGGGGTAAATGAACACCATAAAGAGCCATATTGTTATTAATCAAATATGACACAAGCTTATAATTTACACCAGTAATACGCTTTAAAGAATCACCCCAGCTAAGACCATGATGAACCACGCACATATCTGCACCGCGAGCACGGGCTTCTTTAAAAAAATCTAGAGAAGCATCAACACCAAAGCAAATCTTTTTTACTTCTGTATATGGAGCATCAACCTGAAGACCATTATTAGATGAATCCGCCTTAAACGCATCCAAATTTAATTCTGCATCTAAAAATTGTGCTATATCAGAAGGAAAAATCATTTTATGTTCCTATAAAATGCTTGTTGTAGTTTGATTTTCGAAAAAAGAAATTTATTGGGCAAAATATTTAGACCAAATAGACATTGCCACTAAACTAAAAGACACACCAACAAATAAGCCACCCCAAACCTCACTTTTGGTATGGCCTTGTTTTTCTTTTAAAAATGGATAATTATTTTCTTTACCCAACTCTTTTACCAAAGAATTAAAGGCAGCAGCATTTTTTCCTGAATTCAAACGTAGTGTACAAGCATCAAACATTGTAATAATTGCATAAGTACAAGCAAATGCAAAAAGTGTGGAACAAAATCCTTCTTTCAATCCAATTGATGTTGCCAATCCAGATACAGTTGCAGAATGAGCACTTGGCCAACTACCTGTGCTATGAAAATAATGCAAATCAATTTTACGAGTTCTCATGAAATTAATAATAAGCTTAATTAGCTGAGCAGTGCACCATGAAAAGAAAGCACAAAAAAAGCATATATTTAAAGAGAACTCTCTTAAACAATTCCAATGAAGAATACTTGAACCCATATATTTTCTCCAAAACAACTAGTATGCATTACGAACTGCAAAAATTGTTCGAAGCATAATCTTCAAATCAAGAGCTAATGACCAATTTTCTAGATACCACAAATCATGATAAAGTCTAGCCTCTATTGATGTATTACCACGTAAGCCATGAACTTGAGCCCAGCCAGTAATTCCAGGTTTACAATCATGCCTACGCATATAGTGACTAATCTCAGCAGTAAATTGCTCAACAAACATAGGGCGTTCTGGACGAGGCCCCACCATACTCATATTGCCAATAAGAACATTCCAAAGCTGGGGTAGCTCATCAATATTATGAGAACGCATCCATGCACCAAGCTTTGTTCTGCGAGGGTCATTTTCACTAGCAAAAACTGGACCCGTCGTCTTCTCTGCATCTTGCTTCATTGTGCGAAGCTTGTATATAGTAAATTCCTTACCTGCATAGCCGCAACGAACCTGCCTAAAAAATATAGGACCAGGAGAGCTAAACTTAACTAAAATTGCAAATATAAGAATTATTGGGCTTACAATAATAAGACCAAGCAATGCACAAACAATATCCTCAATTCGCTTGACAATACGATTTAAGACCTTTTCAAGTGGACTATGCTTAAGCCCCATTAGAGGGATATCATCAATTGTTTCTATTTCAATAGATGATGTGAGCATAAAGAAAACATCTGGAACAATATTAAAACGGATAAAGCGTTTCTCGCATTCAAAGATTACTGATCGTAAAAACTTTTTATCAAGATTTGGATCTACAACAATTACTTGTGTTACATTTCCAAGCTTGTCCAACAATGTAAAGAAATCGTCTGTTGTACCTAATAATTGTTCTGGTGTAATCTCAACTGGTATATCATAATTAGCAGGAGCAGATAAGACACCACAGACCTTAACACTAAGACGAGGATCAGCAGCAAAGCAACGAATTAGATGAACTGCTGTAGAATTTGCTCCAATTATTAGGATACTATTATCTGGTGCTATTTTTTTTGCTAATTTAATTTCTAAAGAGAAAAGAATACCTCTTTCTAGAAGCAACAAGCAGAAGAAAACGCCAGCAAAAATAATGATTGTTGCAGAAGAAAATCCAATTTTAAAGAAATTTCGGAACACACTACAAACAAGGAGAATTATTATAGCAACACTCAATGAATATCTAAGTAATCTAGGAACCTTACTAGCAAATGTGCCTCTCTGAGGACGTCTAAATAATTTTACATGGCGGCCAACAAAATACATTGCCACAACAGCTATTATACAAATTGGTGAATGTGCTTCATAAACATTTTCAGGTCTACCGAAAAGAACTTGGAACCATCCACTATCAAAACGTACCCATACAGACAAATAAATAGCAAGAACCACAGTAATTGCGTCTACAATTACTGCAACAACTGAATTTACTGTATCGCTAATAGATTTTGCCATATAAAAATCAACGGCGGATCACAAGTGACCCGCCGCTTAAAATTAAGAATTATTAATTACTTAGCAGCAGGTGTTTCTACTGCCGGTGTTTCTGTGGCAGGTGTTTCTACTGCAGGTGCTTCTGCTGCAGCCGGTGCTTCTGCTGCAGCCGGTGTTTCTGCTGCAGGTGCTTCTACTGCAGGTGCTGCAAAAAAGTTTGTCAAATCAGCAGCAGCCTTTGGAGCAGGATTCTGCAAACGATCTATAGCACAAATTAGAGCCTCAGCACGAATTACTATTGGTTTACCAGCATTATCCGCAATAAACATATCTAATATTGCCTTGCCATTAACCTTATCACCCTTTAGTATTAGACAACGAGCCTTACCAAGTATAGCATCTTGCTTATATGCACCGCCATTTGCAAGCTTATCATATCCTGCAAGAGCCTTATCAAATTCTCCCTTAACCTCATATACAGTTGCCAAAGCAAACTCTGCATTTTGTGCAAATGTGTGATTCTTATACTTAGCAAGAAAATCCTCATATGTAAGAATTGCTTCATCATAGCGTTCTTCCGCTGCATAAGAAGCACCTAGCTTAAGCATAGCAATTGGTGTAACATAAGAAGAACGATTATTATCAACAACAGTTGCTAGCTCTTCAGTTGTTCTTGCTGAATTTAATTCTACCTGTGCAGCATTAATGTTTGCAATCTGCTTATTTTTAAACCAGCGAGTGCCAAATAATACAATAACACAAACTAAAAGTGCCAAACAAATATAGTTACCATACTTTGCCCAAAAAGCCTTTAGCTCTTCTAACTCTTCAATAGGAGCAGCCTCTGCATGCTCTAAATTCTTTACTTCTTTAGACATCAAATTTTCCTTCCGTTTAAGATGTGCAACATAATACCAAAATAAGCATTTGCTTTCAAGTAACAAAATGAAATAAATTAATCAAAACCTTAGGCGCAATGTGTCAAAATAAAAGACACCGAAAAGAAAAATGAAAAAAATAAGTTCAATGCCCATATTTCAAAAATGATGACACTATGAGATAATGGGATACTATGAATGCAGTATATTCTAAAAATTTCATGAAAACATAC
>JAFUOX010000045.1 GCA_017481725.1 Kiritimatiellia bacterium
GTCCAAATCCGTATTTTTAATTACCCAATTCTTGATTGTTGGATTAGATGAAAAGTATCCCTTACCACGCTCGGGTAATATGCCTGTACCATGAGCGCCGTGAGCACTATCCAAATCAGCAATAACCAAACAAGAGATTCCCAACGTGTCAATCAGCGGTTTCAAATAATGCGCATACCGTCCGCCAATCTCTAAAACGGAGATATAAGCATCATCCAACACTTCATACTTATTGAGAAAATAGGGCATAAACATTCTCTCGCCCGCACCCTCTATCAATATGGCAGCATCGGCAAAGAACAAATCACAATGAGTAGTTCTAAGATATCTTGTTACAAAACGAGATGTCTGTGTTGACACTCCAAATACATTAGACAAATTGATAACCACCGAAATTGGTAATCCATCAGCACTCTTTGTTCTTCTAAAATAACGGAGATTAGCGAACTCACACTCCAATGCAATGCTACTTGAATGAGTTGAAACAATCATTTGAGTAGAATAATCATTTTTGTTCTTCAATAATGGGTTGTTTCTTAAAATATCATACGCATTCTTGATAAACACTTGCTGAACCTGAACGTGCAAATGTGCTTCGGGTTCTTCAATTAACACAAGATGAATAGGTTGTATGGCTTCGATTTCCTCTTCGTCTGCCTTGCGACGATCTCCGTTAATCCAAGAATCCCTAAAACTCATCAATTTGAAAGACATAGAAATCAAATTTTGGTATCCCAAGCCGTTAAATTTTTCCGGTAGCTTGTACTTATTATCGCCATCTGAAAAAATCGGATATTTTACAACTGTATTATGGGATATGATATCACTTGTCTGTGTTTTGGCTTCGATCACAATTCCCGGATTATACTTGCCGGGGTAACCGAACTTTGCCAACTCATCCATAGCACTTTGAAAACGCTTAGAAATCTGCTTATCAAACACTTCCTTGGCTGCTTGCATTTCAGTTAGTGCTCGTATATCAGATGCAGACGGTTTACGCTCGGGATCTAATTGTTTATCATAGTAATCTCTTAACTGTGCGGACAGTAGATTACTTTCGATTGCAGAATCATTATCATCTTCGTTAGAGTCTTCAAGTCCTCGCTGCGCAGTTATGATATCTATTTTAATTAGTTTTTTAAACGGATCAAAATCTAATGGAGAATTATTATAAGGAGTTTCTTGTGGCGAAGCAATACTATCTTTGGAAAGATCCACAAGCTTTGCGGGATCAAGAATATAAGCGTTCATAACAAAATGAGTTCTCATTTTGTTATGAAGATAGTCTGTAAAATTTAACGGCCATAATTTAGCCTTATCAGATCTTGTCCGTGCCAACTTGTATGCGGGAACAAACTCTTGGAATAGTTCTTCTACGTCTTTCGGTTCATATATCAGTCTTATTCCAATCTTACCACTGCGCCACGAAAGTGTAGGCAGAATATTAGCTACATATCTTAGCTCATCTTCACGAACCTCGAGCCAAACATCTATGAAAGGACAGATTTCCTTCCAATCTTCAATGCTCGGCGTGACGGGTGCTGCTTCATCAATATAACGCTCTCCCAAATGAGTAATAGCTGCCAAATTTGACAAAGTAAAATCTTCCACAACAAGTTGACGTTTCTTCAAAAACTTGACAAGCGCGAACATTGCCGATGTTTTTCCACTATTATTTGCGCCAACAAAAATAGTAGATTTAGGGCTTAAGTCAATTCTACAACTTTTTAATTTTCTAAAATTCTTAATTTCTACAAAGGCAATGTTCATAAATGTTTTCTCCTATATTCTATCGCCGTATGGTAATGATTTTATATAATTCTCCATAAATGTCCAATCGGGAACATATCCATTATCAGAAAACTTATGTGTTTCATCTACATAAGGTGCGCCATCATCATTGTGAACAATTGGAAGTTTTAATTTAGTCGCTTTTATCCTATCCATCAAAAAGGCTCGTCCATAGGAATATTTATATTGTTCTTTTTTTAGAATAGATAAAACGAAAAGTGCACGCGCTTTATTTAGCCATTCGGCTCGTACAACTACCATGTGATCACCTGCAATAAACTTCTCATCTTGATAAAAGCAAGTTGCTGTCGTATCACCAATAGTAATTGCATTTGCTTCTTCAATAGTATCTCTATCGATATCGTTCATAGAAACTATCAATTCACACCCATTATCTTCTCCTGTCCTCGTTATATATCTTATAGATGATATGGTACTATTTGTTTCAGTTAAATCATCTTTATTATGCGCTTTTGCCTTATATATTTTTGAAATCAGCTTTCCAAATTCAAAATCTTTCCACTCTTCAATGTTTATTCTTTTTTCGCTTTTTGTGTTTTTTGTAGTTAGTGGAAGATGATGCAAGGTTTTTACATAACTCTCCATCCATTGCCAATCAGGGACATAACCTTCATCTGAATATCTAAATGTACTGTCAATAACAGGGCTTCCATCTAAATTATATTGGACTGGTAATGATATTTTAATAAGTGGTAAATTAGCACAGCAATTACGCCCATAGGCAAACTTAAAAGATTCTTGGTTTAAAACACTCACGATAAACGAAAGTTGGTAAATGTTTAATATATTGCAATCTTTGCAGACGAGCGCCTTAACACGAGTGGCAATATAAAAATCTTTCGCTTGAATAAAAGCCCAAAATTTTCCTCTGTCAGCAATACTTATTGATTTTGTATGGTCAAAAAGTTTGCGGTCTGAAATTATTGAGGTATATGCAGCTATATTGTTATTTTCAGCACTGTTGCTTGCAATGGGAATATCTCCTTCTGTTATTTCTCCCATAATCAAGTCGCCACCAGTGTAAATATCAAACATTTTATCTATTTGAAATGGTTTCCAGTTAGCAACATCAAGTTTCATATATTTTACCCTCCTTCATCAAGTAAGCAAGGTAATTATTCAATGTTTGTTGGAAATCCGCTTCGGAAAGTTTATTATAGTCTGTTTTCATATAAGCTTCACAGAGCCATTCTGATTCACTACTAACGATAGCGGTAGAGGATTTTCCATCTATAGCTTTTTTGTTATTAAATAAATACAGCCACTCCTCCTCTACTGCTTTCCATTTGGAATTATTATTTTCATCGAATTGCTCGATTCTTCCAAGATTCTTTTTCTTCTTAAACCCATCATCTTTACAATAGCCAAAAAATGTTTCGTTTACAGTGCCGTCTGCTTTTTTGTGAGGCTTTCCTAATGTGAACAACATACAACAGGCAGAAGCCGAGGCTCCTGGATAAAAAATTTCATTTGGAAGCGTAAATACTGCTTCAAGAGTATTATTCTTAAGCATTTCAAATTTTTCGTTTTCGATTATATCACTTGTGCCAATAGCGGCGGATACAGGTAGCAAAACGGCAAGCTTAACAGTTTTTATCGGCTCATTTTTGTTTTCGCGTTCTTTATTCATTTCTGCTATAACATCAGATAAATAATGAATAAAAACTAATCCCTTGGTAGGATCTTCTTTTCCGTCTTTTGCTTTGCCCCAGTCCTTTTTATATTTTTCGGGAATTCCAATGGGCTTCGCGTTATAAGGAGGATTCATCAAAACAATATCGGGGTTAGCATTCTTTATAAAGGATTTGCAATCAAAACAACTTCCAAATTTAATGTTAGAATTGCCATCACCATGGATAAGCATATTAGTGGTTGATAATCCATAGGCTTTTTCTTCATTCTCAATACCATAAATATGCTCTTTTTTTACAATCTCCTGTAAAGCCTTTGCTTCCTCTTCAGTTTTTCCAAGACTACAATCAGCCAATGCTTTCACCATCGCCTGAACCAAAAACGAACCGCTACCGCAGGTTATATCAAGGACACGCTTTGTCCTATCCACTTCTGTCAGTCTGCACATAAATTCTGTAATATGATCGGGAGTAAAAGCTTGGTTTTTATCAGCCTTGCCAGTATATTTGTTAAAAGCAATAAAGAAGAGATTTAAGATGTCTTGTCCTTCAGAGCTATTAGTATCAATATATTGATAAATATCCATAAGGATAGTATCTAAAATTTTTATCCAATGCGCAATCGTAAGCTTTTTAACTTTTTGATCATTCAGAACATTCTTTTGGAGCAATTCTATCTTTTTACCCTTGTTTTCAGAACCGTCAAGTAAACTCTCCAATGTAGATTCAATAGCTGCACGAATTTGTTTTTCATCCATAACAGCCCAATGTGCATCAAGTTTTTTCTTGAGACTCTCGTCAATCTTCTTTGCTCTGAACTTTTCAACTAAATTTTTAAGATATAACAGAGTTGTTCCTACGAATTGACTGCGAAGTCTTTCGTCGATATCCATTTTATGAAGCAATTCGTTAAGATCATAGGTGTTCTTCAAAACTTTTTCTCTATCGTTTTGCTTACTTACATCAAATAACTTCTCGTAATGTTCCATTGTATCGAGAACGCTTTCATCCGAGAGAACAAATTTATCCTCAACAAAAGATTTCCACACTTTTATTTTATCATTCTTGGTATTTGCAAGCATGCATATGATTTTCTTGTTCTTGTGCAAAGCACGCTCCTCTTCTACATATTCAGAGAGCTGCGCCGCGTCAGTACTCTTAAATGATGGCTTTGTTTCAACAAGTACAACGACATCGCCTTTTTCAAAACGAATATCCAATTTAAAATGTGCAATCGGACGACCCACAGCCTTTTCAAGTGCTGACTTTGAGCCTGCTTCTTGAACATAACTATATTCGCCACCTTCAATATTGGCGGTCAAGTATTGCTTTCCTATTCTTTCTATCATATCATGACGTGTCATTTTAAATCTCCTTTTGTTGCAGAATCCTTTACACCCTTGCCTTTACCATCGACGCCCCCACCGTGTTCTTTCCCTTACCGTATTCCCGCCACTCCGTCGTCGCCTTGCGGATTTATTCGAGAAGACCGGGAATGACCTCTGCGCCCATTTTCGCGGCGGCAAAAGATTGTCAATTTAGGTTTTTCATTTTGCACCCCCAACAGCAGATTCAATATCGGCAACACTAGGCAGATCGCTTACAATTTCATTCGGAAGTATTTCACTAATGCGGTATTCTGACACACCGATAGGCTGCTGTGATGATTCCAACGCCCACTTAACCATCGTATTGTCCTTTGTCTTGCAAACAAGAAGCCCAATCGTCGGTTCGTGATTCGACTTTTTGAGTAGATGATTCACCGCCGAGACATAAAGACCAAGCTGACCTAAATGCTCCTCCTTGAATTCTGTAACCTTGACCTCCACAACAACATAACGGTTGAGATTCATGTGAAAGAAAAGCAAATCAACAAACCTTTCTTTCGTCCCGATTTCCAACCGATATTCGCGTCCAACAAGCATGAAACCCTGACCAAGTTCCAAAAGGAACTTTTCGATATGTACCATCATTGCATTCTTTAGTTCCATCTCGCGATACTTAGGCGTAAGTGCTATGAAGTCGAAACAGTAAGGGTCTTTCGTAATTTCTTGCGCAAGATCGCTATCGGGTTCAGGGAGTGCAACAGCAAAGTTCGACACCGCCTTGCCCTGCCTTTCGTGCAATTTAGTGTCTAGGAAGTTCAAGAGCACCGCCCGACTCCAACCTTTCTTCACCGTCTCGCGGACATAAAACATAGCATTGTCTGGCTCATTTCGAAACTTGTCGATCAGTAATTTATGATGCCCCCAAGGGACACGAAAAATAAGATGTTCCAATTTAATCTCATCCTGGCGAGGGAATATATCCACAAGTTGTGGACTTGCTGTTAAAGCCATTTTTGCCCCAGCTTGGGGCGAAGATATATCCTCAGTATTTAATTTTGCCTCAACTTGGGGCAAAATTAAAAATTTAGCATATAACTCGAAGAAACCTCGCATATAATATAGATTTCTTGGAGAAAAGCAATCTGCCATCGGCATTTTCGTCTTTAAATCAAGGCTAACTCTTTTCAAAAATCCATTACCCCACGGTTGATCCTTCTCCATGAGGGATAGGTCGTGCCCTAATCCAAAGTAGAACTTCAGCATTTCGGTGTTGACTGCAACCGCTGCCTTGATTTGACTCTGCCGGTAACGCACAGAAAGTGATTCAATCCATGACGCATAGTTATCAGCTTTGAATTCTTTTATATTGCTTGCTCCATTCATCATATTTCCTCTCTTACTTCTGCGATATATATTGCCCCATGATTAAACCCTCTCATTGGGAACGATAGTCTTCACAGAATTAGATTCTGCCATTTCCATAATATCTGCAACATCGCAATCAAGCGCATTACAAATCTGAATAATAGCTCGCGTATTAACCGTCTGGCATTTGGCTAACTTTGTTATCGTAGCAGATGAAATTCCAGTAATGCGTTGCAACTCAACTTTATTGAGTTCTCTATCGATTAAAAGCTTCCAGAGTTTTTTATAACTTAGTACTCGTTCCATTACACATTCCTCAACATAGGCTTTTATAATATCTTCTTGCAATCCATATGTTTTGTTTTTCTATTCTATCACTTAAAGCCCTAAAAAAGCAATATTAATTCTTGCGTTTCTAAAGATTTTTCTATCAAAGCTATTTATTAGCTGATCCCGACAAACTAGTGCTGTTTCGCCCTGAACGGCATCAAATGCACCTTATCAGCGATGGCTATTGCCTTTGAAACATTTGGGGTTTCTTACAAGCAGAACAACCTCCTCTCAGAGACTCTCTCTGTTTGCTCTTCTAAAATGGCGGTGAGAGAGGTATTCGCCACGTCAAGTTATTTTAATAAGTAGCTAACTTTTAGTAAGTTATAAAGCGAACTAATGGTTGCTTGTGGTTTATGGTATTTTTATTTTAACTGCTAATGGATAAAAAAGTATAGATTTATCAGCTAATGGGGAGTAGTGCGATATTTAATATCCCATAAAACAAGGGGTTTTTAATCAAAAATAAATCAGTATTTTTTTATCTATTTGTGCGTTTTTGTATTGATTTAGATTAATTTCAGTGCTATACTATCGGCTCTTTTTAAAAGTTAAAGCGATAAATCCCATAACAAGGGGGTACACCATGAAAGAATATGATATAATTGATAATGTTGATAAACTAAATATTGCAATCAACAAAATGAAGGCAGCCCAAAGCATATTTGCAAACTTCTCTCAAGAGCAGGTAGATGCAATCTTTTTAGCTGCGGCATCTGCTGCTAACAAGGCCCGCATTCCTCTAGCAAAAATGGCCGTTGAGGAAACTGGTATGGGCATAGTTGAAGATAAGGTTATAAAAAACAACTATGCTGCAGAGCATATCTATAATGCATATCGATATACAAAAACATGTGGTGTTATCGCTGAGGATGAAGCATTTGGAACTCAAACTATTGCAGAACCAATAGGCATTGTTGCTGCTGTTATCCCAACAACAAACCCAACCTCAACAACAATTTTTAAGTGCTTGCTTGCTCTTAAGACACGCAACGCTATTATTATTTCACCACACCCACGTGCAAAGAAATGCACCATCGCTGCGGCAAAGCTTGTTCTTGAGGCAGCAGTTGCTGCAGGTGCACCTGAGGGGATAATCGACTGGATTGATATTCCAAGCCTTGATTTAACAAATGGCGTAATGAAGGCAGCTGATATAATTCTTGCTACTGGCGGTCCAGGAATGGTTAAGGCGGCATATTCAAGCGGCAAGCCAGCTCTAGGTGTTGGTGCAGGAAATACACCTGCTATTATTGATGAAACAGCAGATATTAAGCTCGCTGTAAATTCTATTATCCATTCAAAGACCTTCGATAATGGCATGATTTGTGCTTCTGAGCAAAGCGTTATCGTAGATGAAAAATGCTATGATGAGGTAAAGAAAGAATTTGCATATCGTGGAGCACACTTCTTAAATAAGACAGAGCTTAACAAGGTTAGAAAAACAATCATTATTGAGGGATCTCTCAATGCTAAGATTGTTGGTCAAAGTGCTGTTAAAATTGCAGAGCTTGCAGGAATCAAGGTTCCAGCTGACACAAAGCTCCTAATTGGCGAGGTTACAAAAACTGACCATACAGAGGAATTTGCACACGAAAAGCTTTCTCCTGTGCTTGCAATGTATAAGGCAAAGAATTTTGATGCAGCATTAAAAATGGCTGAAGAGCTAGTTGCCGGTGGTGGCTATGGACACACCTCCGCTATTTACCTAAACGAAATAGCCGCAAAGGACAAGCTTGATAAATTTGCTGAACGCATGAAGACATGCCGCATTCTTTTAAATACTCCATCCTCTCATGGAGGAATCGGAGATTTGTACAACTTTAAGCTTGCTCCATCACTAACCCTTGGCTGTGGCTCATGGGGTGGAAATAGCGTAAGCGAAAATGTTGGTGTTAAGCATTTATTAAATTATAAGGTTGTAGCAAAGAGGAGAGAAAATATGCTTTGGTTCCGTGCTCCTGAAAAGGTTTATATAAAGAAGGGCTGCTTGCCTGTTGCACTTGATGAATTAAGAACTATCCGCAAGGCCAAGCGTGCATTTATCGTTACCGACGCATTCCTTTACGAAAATGGTTTTTCAAAGAGCGTTGAAGCTAAGCTTGATGAGATGGGCATTGTTCACACAACATTCTTCAATGTTGCTCCAGACCCAACCCTCGCCTGTGCTAAGGAAGGTGCAGCACAAATGCTTGCATTTAAGCCTGACACAATCATTGCCCTAGGTGGTGGTTCAGCAATGGATGCAGCAAAAATTATGTGGGTATTATATGAACATCCTGAGGCAGATTTCATGGATATGGCAATGCGTTTTATTGATATTAGAAAACGCGTTTACCAATTCCCTAAGATGGGTGAAAAGGCATATTTCATTGCAGTTCCAACTTCTGCTGGCACTGGGTCAGAGGTAACTCCATTTGCAGTTATTACAGATGAAAGCACCGGAGTCAAATATCCACTTGCTGACTACGAGCTAATGCCTAATATGGCAATTATTGATACAGACTATCACATGTCTGCACCAAAAGGTTTGACTGCTGCTTCTGGTATTGACGCAATAACTCATGCAGTTGAGGCTTACGCATCTATGCTTGCAACAGACTATACAGATGGTCTTGCAACAAAAGCTCTACAGGTAATTTTCAAATACCTACCACGTGCTTATGACAACGGACAAACCGATGTAGAAGCTCGCGAGAAGATGGCTAATGCTGCAACTATTGCTGGCATGGCTTTTGCAAATGCTTTTCTTGGTGTTTGCCACTCTATGGCACACAAGCTAGGAGCATTCCATCATCTTCCACATGGTGTTGCAAATGCTCTTATGATTGAAGAGGTAATTCGCTTCAATGCTGTTGAAGCACCTCCTAAGATGGGTACCTTCTCTCAATACGCATTCCCTCACACTCTTGAACGTTATGCTGAGCTAGCAACAGCTCTTGGTGTAACTGGTTCTACAGATGAGGAAAAGCTTGAGGGACTAATCAAGCTAATTAACGAGCTAAAGAAGAAGGTAGGAATCAAGAAGTGCATTGCTGAATATGGCATTGATGAAAAAACCTTCTTGAGCACGCTTGACGAGATGGTTGAGCAAGCATTTGACGATCAATGCACCGGAGCAAATCCTCGCTATCCTTTGATGAGCGAAATTAAGCAGATGTACTTAAATGCATATTATAACTAGGCGTTAATTGCGCTGTGTGCATGGTAGCTAGCGTGGTGGCTAAAAGTGCGAAGGGGAAGGGACGCAGAGAGCGCAAAGGACGCGGAGGTGCGCTGAATTAGTGAATAACTAATAGTGAATAATGAATAATTAAGGTAAAAAATATTTGAGGTGCACGCTGGGGTGCTTTGCACGCACACATTGCGCAAAACTCTTATTTCATAAAGACGATTTGACGATTGAACAGGCAGTTTAGCGCTTACGGGACCTTGGGGACATTGGAGACAAATTTTTTAAGCGCTAGAAATTCTTGCTCTCCCGTCGCCAAAGTCCCCTATGTCCTCAATGTCCCCATCAAAACTTGAGAGCAATAAATAAAATCGTGCTGCACATATTTGACGTAAGCGTGATTCCTAAAAGTGCGAAGGGGAAGGGACGCAGTGGGCGCAAATGACGCTGGGGTGCGCTGAATTAGTGAATAACTAATAGTGAATAACGAATAATTAAGGTAAAAATATTTAAAGTGTGTGCTGGGGTGCTTTGCACGCACACATTGCGCAAAACTCTTATTTCATAAAGACGATTTGACGATTGAACAGGCAGTTTAGCGCTTAGGGGACAATGGGGACACAGGAGACCTTGGGGACAAATTTATTTAAGCGCTAGAAAATCTTGCTCTCCCGTCGCCAAGGTCCCCTATGTCCTCATTGTCCCCACCTAAACTTGAGAGCAATATATATGTGTGCTTAACTGGGGTGTAGGACGTCCTCGTGCTGCAGAATTAGTGAATAGTGAATAATGAATAATGAATAGATCAGGTAAAAAAAATATATAATAGGGCAGCATGGCGTCCCCGCCTTGCTGAATTTTTAATATTTCCACCGCATATATTGCTTCGCACCGCTTCATAGCGCTTCGCGCTGCTTCATCTAAATTCGGACACGAATTTAGGCTGTTGTCCCCGTGCTGCACAGGTTTGACGTAAGCGTGGTGGCTAAAAGTGCGAAGAAGGGACGCAGAGGCGCTGAGCACGCAGAGGGCGCTAGGCTTGTGTGGTGGTGTGCGTGGTGGTGTGCGTGGTGGTGTGCGTGGTGGTGTGCGTGGTGGTGTGCGTGGTGTGGCGTTAGTGCGCACATTAGCGCTTGTTGTTGCCTTGTCTTATTGCGAAATCTTCGAAGCAATAATGCAACTGCCAAGCGCTAATGTGTACGACCCACCAAGTCTATTGAGAAAACAAGTGTAAAGCACGTGATGGCTAGAATTGCGAGTGTATTGTGGATAAGCGGTGTCCCGCCACTTCTCCACACTCTTTTCACACAAAAAAATCTTATCTCTAGATGAAAAAAGCGTGCTGAGAACAGCACGCTTTTTGTTATTTGCAGTTATGACAGGTTCCTATCAGAACTACTTGAATTTCATCTACATTACCGATCTCGTGATGCGATTGATTTGTGGCAATGTGTGGGGCATCAATATCAATCACCCTGCCACATTTTCGGCACCAGAAATGCCCGTGCTCACTAATATCAGCATCAAAACGCATATCGCCTTCACAAATTGGGATTTGCTTTACTAGACCAATATCACATAGCATACGCAATGTATTATACACAGTGGTACGCGATAATGCGGGCATTTGAGGATGGAGTGCAGAATAAACCATTTCTGCTGATGGGTGTGTCTTCTGTGCAAGGAGATAATCATATATGCAAATACGTGGTGTAGAAGCAGGCACACCCTTTCTTCTAAGAACCTCTTTTATTCGTTCCATATATTATCCTCCGAAGGCACAAGAGATAGATGCAGCCACCAATAAATTATGGTGGCTGCCATTTGGGTTATTATTAAGCTTATCTTACTTAAAGTAGCGGTTTAGTAGGCCTTCGAAAGCTGCACCGTGGCGAGCTTCATCCTTGCACATCTCATGAACTGTGTCATGAACTGCATCATAGCCTAGCTCCTTAGCACGCTTTGCAAGCATTAGCTTACC
Organism: Kiritimatiellia bacterium; assembly: GCA_017481725.1. Lineage (GTDB taxonomy): Bacteria > Verrucomicrobiota > Kiritimatiellia > RFP12 > UBA3636 > RGIG990. Next base: position 11,620 of record JAFUOX010000045.1, read on the forward strand.
TTCGCAAGCGCCCTGCTCTGCATCAACGCGCATCTGTAGGTTTGTCTTTGTGCAAGGAGCAACAACCTCACCTAGTAGCTCAGCAAACTTAGCTGCGTGCTCAGCCTCTTCGATAGCGATGCGCTTATAAGCCTCTGCAACCTCAGGATAGCCCTCGCGGTCAGCCTGACGGCTCATTGCTAGGTACATACCAACCTCTGTGCACTCGCCCATAAAGTTCTGCTTTAGACCTTCTACAACCTCTGCATCTAGATCTTTAGCAACGCCAACACGGTGCTCATCAGCCCATACCTTCTTAGCTGAGCTCTCTTCTACTACATTGAACTTAGCTGCTGGAGCTTTGCACTGTGGGCAAGCCTCTGGTGCTTCATCGCCCATGTGAACATAACCGCAGATAGAACATACATACTTTTTCATAATTATTCTCCTTAATGATATTTGTGTATTTTTTAAAATAAATTCTATTTTGTACTCATTACAAATTAGATATTACTACAAAACAGGTACTCAATGCAAGTGTTTTTTTAATATTTAAAATTTATTTCTCAATTATGCTTATTCGGTCACCAATGTGTATTCCAGCAAAAGCAGAAGCTCCACCATCCATTGGAGACATTGCTTCAAGCGTAATAGATGCCTTGCTGCCACCAAATAGCATGCGCCAAGGTGAAACATTATATTCAATACACAATACTGTGCCACATTTATCCAAGAATACAACATCTATTGCAAATCGCATAAACCATGTGTGAACACTGCCACATTTTGGAATGACCATAATGCGATTCCGTGGATAGGTCTTGCGTCCAAGCAACCCAACACCACGCTCAAAAAAAGTGGCAGCATAATCACACTGCCACTTTTTATCTTCAAACTGAAGAATATACTCTCTCAAGCAAACACCTATTCTAAGCCATGATACTTACAAAAAGCATCATCAGCTTCATCACCCATATAACGCCTGCGAGTGCGCTTATCTGTCTTGCGTAAATCGATTAAAATCAATCCATCTACTACGTCAGAAAACTCCTCGTCCAAATTGAATGCAAGAATTTTTCCGCCTAATTTTAGATATTGCTTAATCAAAACAGGAATACTCTTGCGATCATCCTCAATATCCTGAATTAGAGTAGAAACATCATCAACAGATGCAATAATTTCCTCGAAATCTGGATTTACCCATTCCTCACGCTTCTTCATGCGTGCTGGTTTGTTGCGAGGCTTTACCAAATGAGCCAAATCATTTGCAAAATTTGACAACTCAAGAGAACGCAAAAGCATATTTCTAGAGGTATCCTTGTAATCTGCTGTAATACTTACAGGACCAAATAAATTTACATATTGAGGATTACGAGAAATAAACATACCAATGCCCTTCCACAAATAGAGCAATGGCTGAAATGCCTTTTGATATTCAGGTTGAACAAATGAACGACCCAACTCTATGCCCGGAAGAATTTTTTCTGTTAATGACTCGTCAAACTTAAATAATGTATGGGTGTAAAGACCTGAAGGACCAAATTTTTTACAAATTTCATCAGCCAATCCCAACCGATAAGCACCAACAATTTCCTTTGCCTTTGCATTCCAAATAAACAAATGCAAATACTGTGCATCATAGACATCAGTATCCTTTTCTAAGCCAGTGCCTTCACCTACTGAGCGGAATGTTATTTCACGCAAACGAGAAAGCTCACGCATAATTGCGGACTCTGTGCCAAGCTTTGAGATATAGACCTCTAAATCACCGCCTGTAAACAAATGCGCCTCTGGAGCAAATGCCTTAATTTCTGCCTCTATTGCCTCTGCAGGTGTTTCTTCAATAATTGGCTGGTGCTTAATTGTTTTTGGCTTTGACTTCTTAAACAAACAGAATCTTTTCTTTTTGCCATCAAAGCGACCCTCTAGAGAATATGAGCGAAGGCGTAGATACTTCATCAAATCCTCATCGGATTCATATTTTTTAATCTCTGAAGGAAGAACAGGAGCACCAATAGCCACCTCAAAAGTCATCTTGCGCTTATTTGCAACCATGGAAGGAAGCATTACCGTGCGAAGGCGAGGATGAATAAGACCTGCCATTTGGAAGCGAGCAGGGTTAGCCCCAGCAAAATACATAGGTATAACTGTGGCTCCTGTTTTACGAATGATTCCACCAATTGTATCCTGCCACTTAGGATCACGAATGCGGCGACTCTTCAAATCAATGCTTGAAACTTCGCCAGAAGGGAAAACGCCTAAAATGTGACCTTCCTTCACCCATTTCATTGTTTCCATTAATGGACGGACATTCTTTTTTGCAGCTTGCTGTGAGCCAAACACATCAACGCCAATAAAGTTTCCACGCATTTCTGGCACCATTTCTAAGATATAATTTACCAGCACCTTATAGTCTGGACGTACCTTATTAAGGATACTCATAAGAACAACGCCCTCAATGCCTCCGAAAGGATGGTTTGCGACGACAACAACTGGACCAGTTTTAGGGATTCGTGCCAAATCTTCTTCTGAAAGATTTACCTTAACATTCATGCCTTCAAGAATGCGATCAGAGAAGCATTGCCCCTCACGCTCTTCTATAGATCTTCCTTCTGACACAATTCTGTTAAGCTTATTTAATCTTACAAGATGCTCAACAAAACCACGCACAAATACATTTTTGATTCCTAGAGGAGATGATTCTGGATTCAAATGAAAAACCTTCTCATATTTTCTCTTCATTGGTTACTCTTCCTAAAAATGGTTAATTATAAATGTTTAATTAAATATAAGCACAAACTCAAATTTAATTACATTTTACACTAAACCACTTAAAAAAAACAAGCAATTTCGCATTTTTGGCAATTTAGTAAGATTTAGGGCATCTTTCTCTTGTGTTTCTGAATGTTTTTAGACATATTCTACAAAAAAAATCTACACACTCTACATTACTGGGGTTAAAATAAAAAAAACAGAGCCAACAAGCACCTAAAAACGTAAATTTATGAGCATTTTCTCTTGAATGCTTATTTAATAATATGTTATCATAAAAAGCAATTAAGTGGAGTAAACTTTTAGTAAAATTAAACAAAAGAAACAATTCGAAATATTTCGGAGGATAAATCGTGAAAAAATTTGGTTTAACAGCTATCGCTCTTTCAGCTATGCTTGCTATACCGGCAGTTGCAGATGATGCAAAGCTTCAAGAAGAGAATGAATTTGGCAAGTGGTATTTTAGCCCAGGTATTGGTTTCGCTAATTTTGAAGGCGACGAGGGTCTTGAAGATGGTATGTTCATTACAGGTCGCCTAGGCTATGAATACAGCGAGTGGTGGACAATTGAAGGCAGTATCATCTTTGCTCCTAAGCTTGATGAAAATATGGGTGGAACAACTGGCAAAAACGAAGCTGGTCAGTGGGTTGATATGCCTGAAGGCAACTCATACTCAAAGGGTGACACACATTTTGGTGACACATATATGGCACAGTTCTATATTGACGCACTATTCCACTTCACACGCCTAGAGCGCCTAGACCCATATCTAACATTTGGTGCTGGTGTTACTCTTTATGGAGAAGACATCACTGGTGATGGTGCAACAAGCATGACTCTACGTGGTGGTGGTGGTATTATGTATCACCTAAGCGATACATGGAGTCTACGTGCTGATGCTCGCATTAACCTAGCTGGATACAACACAGAGTTTAATATGACAGCTGATGTTGGTGTTGTATGGCGCTGGGGTGCAGAGAAAATTGCTCAAGATCCAACCTTCTCTTTAGTAGCAGACTCCGATGGTGATGGCATCTCTGATATTGATGAGATGGATGTTTATAAGACTGATCCAAATGACCCTGACACAGACAATGATGGTCTAACTGACGGTGAAGAAGTGCTTAAATTCAAGACAAAGCCACTTGTTCCAGACACAGATAATGATGGTCTAATTGATGGAGATGAGGTCAATAAGTACAAAACAAACCCTCTAAACCCAGACACCGATGGCGATACTCTAAAGGATGGTGAAGAGATTTCTATTCACAAAACAAATCCAAATGATCCAGATACTGACGATGATGGTCTAACAGATGGTCAGGAAGCAAATCAATACAAAACATACCCTCTACTAAAAGACTCTGATAATGATGGTCTAATTGATGGAGATGAAGTTAATAAGTACAAAACAGACCCTCTAAACCCAGACTCTGATTGGGATTTCCTATCTGATGGTGCTGAAGTAATTGATTATGGAACAAACCCTAACGATCCAGACACAGACAAGGGTGGTGTTCGTGATGGTCATGAGGTCATTTATGACAACACAAAGCCTCTTGTAAAGGAAGACGATGTTCTCTTGTTTGAGCTTAAAATTAACTTTGACACAGATGCTTCTATCATCAAGCCAGAGTTCTTTGCTCTGATTGACAAAGTTGCAAAGACAATGCTAGATAATCCAGGCTCAACAGCTATCATTGAGGGTCACGCAGATAAGCGTGCAAAGTCAAACCGCAGCCACAACGAGAAGCTATCTACATCACGTGCAAAGGCTGTTTACAACTACTTGATTGATAAGGGCGTTCCTGCTGAAAGTCTAAAATTTGTAGGCTATGGATTTAGACATCCAAAAGCAGAAAATGATCCAGTAAACGGCAATCTTGAAAATCGCCGCGTTGAGGTTTATATTTCTGGCATCAATGGCAAAGAAAAGTATGTAAATCCTTCTAAATAGGCATTTATACCTTACTACAAATATAAACAAAACAAATAGTTTACTTAAGTGGCGGGGTGCTGAAATATGTACTTCCGCCATTTTTATCCTAAAAGAACTGATGAATACTATTCACAAATATATCTCAAACCAATTTCTACTAACCTTCTTCATGGCTTTGGTTGTATTAAGCTTTGTCATGTCAGTTGGATTAATATTTAAAGCAGTTAGTCTAATTTCTAGAGGCGCTTCTACAGAAATTGTTTTAAGATTTATTTGGGGAGGCTTTCCTTTCACCCTTTCCTACTCTATTCCAATTTCGCTATTGGTATGCTCTCTCCTTGTTTTTGGCAGACTTTCCTCCGATAGTGAAATAATGGCTATGCGTGCCTGTGGAGTAAGTCTTTTTGACATTATGCGATTGCCTCTTTTGATTTCCTTATTACTTTCTATTTTTTGCCTCTACTTAAATAACAACGTTTCCCCAGAAAGCTCATATTCTAGAAAAACAAATAGAAATGCAATTGGCGTAAATGAAGTTGCAGCAATGATTGAACCTGGCAAAACAATAAAAAGCGAAGATTTTGGAGATGGCATATCAATTTTTGTAAAAGAGCGTGATGGGAAGAATCTCACTAATGTAAGAATTGTTGAACCTCTAGATACAGAAAGTGGTGCATACCGAGAACTTTCTGCACAGAGAGCAGAAATGACCGCAGAAGAAAATAATAGCATTCTTAAAATCGATCTATATGATGTTATTATTAATACATTCTCTGCAAGCGGAATAAAGGATATGACAAGTGTAAAAGCAGCTAGCCTTCCTTTCCAGCTATCAATTAAAGACGAAAAACAAAAAAGCGCAATCCCTACACGCAGACCCAAGGATAAGCCATCATGGCAGCTGGCTGCAGATTTACAGCTAGACAACAAATTCCCAACAGAGGACCAAAATAAACGCAAAAATCTTGCCCGTTCTAAAGTGGAAATTTTCAGTCGCATAAGCCTAGCATTTTCTTGCTTTTGCTTTGTTTTAATAGGCATACCATTAGGAATTAAACAACATCGCAAGGAGTCCTATGTTGGCTTGGGCTTGAGTCTGGCCGTTGCTGGAGGTTTTTACCTATTCGCAATTTTAGGAGAATCCTTAGCAAAGCACCAAAGCTCAATGGCACATATTGTTGTTATAATTCCTGTATTTATTTGTATTGGGTTAGGGTCATATTTAATTAAACGAGGTAATTAATAACCCATAAATTATAATTTTGATTCCTAGTCTAATAACTATTTAGGGGATGAAAATATGATAGATGCATTAATTAAGACATGCATTGGCACAGGATTTGTTTTCTTAATGACAGCGGCGGGTGCTGCAATGGTGTTTTTATTTTCAAAGCGCGATTCACGAAGCCAAACAATTTTCTTAGGCTTTGCTGCAGGCGTGATGATAGCAGCATCTGTATGGTCTTTATTAATTCCTGCGTTAGAAGCGGGAGAAGAAAGCCTTGGAAAAGCACTTGGATGGCTACCTGCTGCTGGAGGTTTTCTAATTGGCATTGCCTTTATGCTTCTATTGGACAATTTACTACCTCATTTACATCCAGAAGAAAACCAAATTGAAGGTATCCCTTCTAATTTTAAGCGTTCCACTTTATTAATGTTTGCAGTAACTCTACACAATATTCCCGAAGGTATGGCTGTGGGTTTATCCTATGCTGTTGCTGCACAGCAGATTGGAGGAGAAGCGGCAGGCAATTATGCTGGTGCATTTGCATTAGCCATTGGCATGGGACTACAAAACTTCCCAGAAGGTGCGGCAGTATCGCTTCCTCTTTATAAAGAAGGCTTGAGTAAACGCAAAGCATTTATATATGGGGCACTATCTGGTATAGTTGAACCTATATTTGGCATAGGTGTAGTATTAATTTCTGCATTAATACTACCACTAATGCCATGGCTTCTTGCTTTTGTTGCTGGTGCAATGATGTATGTTGTTGTTGAAGAGTTAATTCCTGAGGCACATTTTGATGGGCATTCTCATCGAGCAACAATCAGTATACTTACAGGCTTCCTTGTGATGATGGTTCTTGATGTTGTCTTTGGCGCATAGATAGATAGATTTCGCAAGATTGCAGGATGCTAAAAGTGCGAAGTTTTTGACAGGATAGACAATAATTTTGGTTGGATTTGTGCTGATGCTGTGGCTTGTGTGGTGGCTAGGTGCTGTGTGTGCGTGATGTTCGTGATTCAAAACACTCGCCAACTGCCAATCGCTAGTGTGTGTGACACACCAAGATGATTTTTCAAGATTAACGTGTATTGGCTATCGCGAGAATAAATTGTTTAGCGCATAGGGGACATTGGGGACACAGGGGACCTTGGGGACAAATTTATTTAAGCGCTTGAAATTCTTGCTCTCCTGTCGCCAATGTCCCCTATGTCCTCAATGTCCCCATCAAAAATAGAGAGCAAAAAAATTTATTTATCTAAAATAAACCGATTATACTTCCGTTGCGAGAGGTGCGTGAGCGATAGTGACACGCTCCTCTCGCTTTCCCCAAACGTGCGAGCCAAGCGAAAGTCTTGGCGTGGCGTACTCTTCAAAGGCTTTGGCATGCTTTGCACGCTCGCAGCAGCGTAAAATCCTACCTAATATATTGCTTTGCAATGCTTCATCACACGAATTTGGGTTGAACCAACAACGCAAAATATGATACTATTAACTAAATGAATTAAAGACATTTATTTCACATTTTATAATTCCATCATTTGGGAGAGAACTATGAAAAAATCTATTTTTACTTCTATTACAGCACTTCTATGCACAATGCTTACAACACAAGCTGCATGGGAAATCACATCTTCAGGCTCTACCTTCGAAGTATCAGATGGCGATTGGATTTTACAATGTCAAAAATCTGGAAGCGAAGGAAATTTTAAAATCTCTAAGGTTATTCAACCTGGAGAAGGCAAGCTTGACCTAATAGCATTAAATAGTGATATTGATGATGGTCAGACGGATTATTCTTTGATTGAAATAACCTCTTCTCTTCGTAATAAAACAATTAATGGGCTTACAATTCCTAAGACAGTAAAATCAATTGGGGATTATAGCTTTAATCCAAACTCTAATCCTAAGCAATATTTAACTGGCGATGTTGTAATTGAAGAAGGTAGTGAGCTTACATCAATAGGTAAGCAGGCTTTCCAAGGAAGCTTAATTACATCTGTCAATCTAAATGTATGTACAAATCTAAAAACTTTGGGCTATTATTCATTCCAAGGATGTTCTTTGTTGACAACTATTGGCTCCGGTATTCTTCCATCCTCAATAACAGAAATGCAACAGGGAATTTTTTATGGTTGCACATCACTTGTTGGAGATATTTATTCTGACGCAACAATGCAAATGATAAATGGAGAGCAGTTTAGAAATACAAAAATTACTTCTCTAGTTTTACCAAATGTATATGGTGCCATAGGTGGCTATTTCCTAGATGGTGCTTCTGCAATTACGAATGTTATATTAAGCCAAAATATTACTTCATTTGGTCAAAGATTTGCTCCTTCCTGCAAAACTATCATTAATATTGAACCTAAAGAATACCCTAAAGTAACTTCTATTGGTGCAAACTTCCTTCCTCAAATTACTAATATTACTGGAGACTGGAAGTTCCCTGAGCTTACATCACTAGGTGGAACTGATATCTTCAGAAATACTCGAATCACTAGTTTCTATGCACCAAAATTAACTGCAATTACTGGTTATTCGTTCCTTGATAATCCAAGCTTAACAAATGTAGTTTTGAGTCCAAATTTAACATCTATTTCAGGTAGTTCATTTACGGGTTGTCCTAACCTAAAAAGCTTTTATCCAACAAAGCTACCTAAACTTACATCATTAGGGGCTGCATTTTCAGGTGCAAATTCTCTTTCAACTCCTTTAGACTTTAGCAAGAGTACTATTACATCATTATCAAAGCAGACCTTTGCTAAGTGTTATTCAATGAAAGAAATAAAATTCCCTTCTACCTTAACGAATATATATGAATACACATTCGAAATGGTTAAGGACTGTGATTATTATTTTTATGGATTGCCTCCTAAATTAAATCAGGGTGCATTTAAACACAATTCAAAGGAAAGAAGCAATGTTTTGATTTTGCCAGAAAATGCACTTACTTGGACTAACAATACAGTATCTGGATATGTCTTTACACCATTAAACGAGGTTCCTGATTCAGAAAAAACAGACAGCTACCAGTTCCCTAAAGAGGGAAGAGTTTTAGGTACTCTAAAATTAGGGCCTAGTGATATTGGTACACACTGGCTTTCATTGATGCCTGTCGTAGGAACAATAATTTTAATCGACTAAAAATTTTAAGAGGCACGCAAAGAAAAGCGTGCCTCTTTTATTTTACATTTACCACCCCTACAGAAACGACCTGTTGAAATATCGCTAATTTCAGTATTGCCGATTCCATTATCTTACGCTGAGACGCTATGAGGAAGCAGAGCACCTCGCATCTAAACATCTGAATATTCTTGGGTGGTGGCGTGCAAGCGATTGATAAGGAAAGCGAGAGGAGGCAAAGGTTTAGCAACTTGCCACCTCTCGCCCAGCAACACCGGGCGGCTTTGCCACCCTCATATAAACTTTTTAACTCGCAAACTCGAAAACTATCAAACTGTAAAACTATCAACTATTAACTGTAAAACTGTATAACTATACAAAAATTGAATTAGTTTGCAAGTTTGCGAGTATGCAAGTTTGATAGTTGAGTTTTGAGGATGAAGCAGCACATGGTGGCTAAAAGTGCGAAAAAGGGACGCAGAGGACGCAGCGAACGAGATTAGACGCGAGAATGGAGAAAAAACCACTCAACTCTACCTGAATTCGTCATTCTTCATTCTTCATTTATTATAATGCGTCGCCTCCGCATCTCAATAAGCTTCTGTGCGAGCACACTAGTGGATGAGGTTTGCCAAATTGCTTCGAAAGGAAAGCAATATCCAAGGCAAAGCTCATTCCGCTAGTGTTTATTTCGGCATCACTGCTCTGCGTCCTCTGCGTTCTCTGCGTCTCTGCGTCCCTTCGGCGTCACGTGCACGGATGGATGAATAACTGTCGCAAGTGCACTAGCCTGCGTGTGCCTATCTGTGTATGTGCATACTATTGTTGTGGCCAGCGTGTGTTTACGTAATTAACAAGATCTGGTCCAAGCATCTCAATTGTTTGATTGCCAGAGCGAACAAACAAATGCTTATCAAGATATACAGGTGCTGTTGCAGGAGCAATTTTTATAACGCACACATCTCGCTTCTGAACTGTTCGTAGCTCAACAGAATAAAACCTAAATGGGTTTTCTATAGAAAGTCGCATCCGTAGCACATTATTTAAATACAACAAGTAGCCATCGCGATTGCTCTTGCCCTTATCAACAATGGGATACTCTGATTCTACACCTCGCGGCTTGCCATCATCACATACACCAATAAGCAAGATTCCACCCTTGCGGCTATTCATAAACCCAGCCACTGTGCGAAGCACGGAGAATGAAGCATTAGGCTCCTTTGAATTGCCCTGTGTTGAGCTAAGTGTACGCTCTTTAAACTCAACGTCACTTGATTCTCCTCCAGCAATTAAAGCCATAATTTGCGGGTCATCAGAAAAGCGATTGTATTCGCGTAAGCCTTGCTGTGTAAAATCCTGTTCAGGCACTGACAATAGTTTAAAGATTGGATAAGGATCTTCATCCTCCTCAAGCGTCAATAGCACGAACGAAAAATCAACAAAAATGCGCTCACAATAGCTTCTAAGCATTGGCTCCTGCACTTCCCTTAATTCATCAAAAATAAACTTGTACGCACGCAGTATTGAGCTTGCCTTTGAAGGAATTTTCTGCTCCTTAACCAAAGCCTCAAAGACAGGTCTATCATAGCGCGGCAGGATATATTTAAAATGTGGAGAGCCATTCGAATCAAGATTAAAGAAAATTGTATTATTTATTTTTTCTACAGCATCAGAATGATAGCCTTTTAATAAATCTCGCACTACGAGTAGGCAAACGAGCGTGGTAATAAGCCTGTGATTTCCGTCAATCAAAAGAAGCTTTTGCTGTACAGAGGAAGGCTCATCCTTTAATAGCAAAGGTTGATTTGTGAGCTTCATTCCAACGATTGAGCCGCAGAAAAACCCACCACTAACATGGTTTTGAACAGCACTTAAATATTTACGGACATCTGCACCACGCCAATCGTAAGGGCGCTGAAATGATGGCGTAATGTAGGTTACTCCATTTTTGAAAAAATCCTTTAGAGTTACTTCTACCGCCTTCATAATTATTTTCCTTTAGTTGGAAGTGAACGGCACCACTGAGCTAATGCTTCAGCAAGCTCAACAAATGTTGAACCAACAACCTGTGGCAGAGTGCTAAGATAAGCTATTTCACATTTACGCCCATGTGTGCCCTTAATGCGTATTAAATCCTGACATGTTTTTAATGACCACCGCTCAAAGAATAATTCACATGGATCATAGCCTGGCTTTGAATGAATATCTATGTGCGTGGCATAGTCAGGTGCTTCCTGTGGCAGAGTCCACCAAGTATATGCACACCATGAGCCCTGCTTTGCTTGTAACAATAATTCACCAGCAGACTGATGTCCCCACTCGGCATCAGGTGTGCGCTCCACTACGATAGAATACTCACCTGTTGCTTCCAAGCAAGCCTTAACCTCTGCTATATCCTTCTCATCACGAATATATACATGAGCAATCTCATGATCAACCATTGCAAAAGCACGCGAATGATTAAAGTCGGGATATAACAAGCCATTGACATCGCGAACTGCAAAGTATCCTGCATTACGAAGGGTTAAATTTGGCTGCACTGGTGGCAGGGTCACCTCTGTAATTTCATAGTCGCCAATTATTGTTATTTCTGCATTTTGTTGCTTTGCAAAATTAAATAATTGCTCAAGCTGCTGCTTCAATAGATCTATAGCTTTTGCACATCGCTTATCCGTGGCAGGGTATCTCTGGAAATCATAATCAAGGGTTGGGAGATAAACAAAAGCAATATCACATTCAGCAAAAGCAATAATATCATTTACTATTCTATTTCCAACCTTAGCATTGGCAAGCGGTCCCCAATATTGCTGCAAAGGAAAATTTTCATTATAGCCAGCGGTTTTTTTATTTATAGGGCGAGAATAATTTTTTAAAATCATTCCTCCATGATGCTTGTGAACTGGCCAAGGCGTAATCAATTCATCAACAGCTTCCCCAAGACTCTGCTGAAAATAAAACATTCCAACAGAGTAGCCTTTCTCACGTGCAGAGGTCCAAATGCGATCTCCCTCTACAAGCTGCGAGGATTGCTCCCAAAATGCTGGACGCTGCAAATTGCGTAGGAATACACCATTTGAGGTCATACCATGACAGCGTGGTTCCTGAGCTGTTCTCAAGCTTGCCTGTGCTGTACATGTTACAGCCGGGAATATAGATGAAGCATTCCTAAAGGCATACCCATTTAATTGGGTAAACCCAAACTGCTGGATAGTTTTCCAGCCTAGCCCTGCAACATTTACAATTAAATGCTTCATCTTGACATTTCCTCGAGCCTTCTAATAATTTCACACCCAATTTCTTGTTTTGACATTAGAGGGAGATGCTCAATATTTTTTTGAGTTACAAAGCTAACAATATTTGTATCAACAGCAAAGCCAGCACCAGGCAGAGAGACATCATTAGCGACAATCATATCAAGACCCTTGCGCTCAAGCTTATCCTTTGCGTATTCGAGAGCATTGCGGGTTTCGGCAGCAAAACCAATCACTAGTTGATTCGTCTTCACTTTTTTGATTTCACTTAAAATATCTGGATTTGGAACAAGCTTTATTACTGGCTCCATTGTGTGCTTCTTAAGTTTATCCTGGGCTTGTTCAGCTGGGCGCCAATCAGCAACTGCAGCTGTCATTATTACAGCATCAACAATTGGAAGATATTTCATAACAGCAGCAAGCATATCGCATGCAGAAACAACAGGCGTATAATTTGCTTTTGCTGGAGGTTTAATAGAAACTGGACCTGCAATTAACTCAACCTCATGCCCTGCTGCGATGGCTGCCTCAGCAATCGCAAAACCCATCTTACCAGTGGAGCAATTACTTAAAAAACGAACGGGGTCAATATGTTCACGTGTTGGCCCTGCAGTAATCAAAAGGCGCATAAATTCACCTCTATTCTTCTGACTTTTTCTCTGAGCTTGAAGAGCCGCTATTTTCCTCTTCAGGAGTAATCGGCGGATTCTCTCCATTTGTTGTTTCTGAATTAGCTTCCTGAGCTTGTTCCTCAGATGGATTTTCTTGAACAATTGAATGCGATACACTTTCAATTTGTGGCAGGACGATATCAACGGCAACCATCAGAGTTTTTGGTTCTATAGATATTACACCAATATCTGGAGGGAAATAAGCTCAACATTTCTTTCAAAGCTATTAGAGCGATCTGTAACATCTATAGGTCGTGTTGAAAGCTCCAAACCACCCTCAACCAAACGTGAAAGCATTAGTTCGGAACCTGTTACCACCACCTCATTACCTGCAACAAACCGCACTGATGCAGTTCCACCTTGCAATGGGTTACCTTCAAGCTTTGGCAATGCCACTGGAATTCTATAGCGAGCCTCTTTATCAAAGACAATGTTAATTCTATCCGGAGTAATATCTTCAATTCGAAGATTTCCGTTATTGCGGATATTTGTAGAATAAAGCTTTCTTGTGATTTCTTGACCACTAGCATAATCATCACGAATAACAATTTCTGCAGAGAGCAAGGATGCATCAACAATATTTAGGTCCTCTAGAGTTCCTTTTAATTCGACTTGCACCTCTGTAGGGCTATAGCTTGACAAAGCTGTATTCTTTGTGTTCATCACAATCTTAACAGGAACAGTAAACTCTTTTACAACACCTGTGCGCTCACTTATAACATAAATAATTACAAAGGATAGAACAAATGCAAATATCTTTAATCCCACATTTGAACCAAAATTGCGAGAAATAAAATTTGTAATTGAATCAAAAACAAATCCACACCATTTAATAAAGCGTGACCAGAGTGATGGCTTCATTTTATCTTATCTCCTTATCAAGCTCTTCAATAGCATCAGCGAGCAAATCCTTTTCTCGAGCAGCACTACGTGTAAATGCTGTTGCATTATCAATTTCCTGCTGACTACCCATTGTGGAAATTGCTTCACCAACCTTGCTAGACTCTTGTGCAACCACATTCAATAATTTTCTTAGCTCTGCAATCTTCAAACCACGATAAATTTGACCATTATAGGCAACTGACAAAATACCAAGCTCTTCAGAGACAATTATTATCAAGGCATCTGTATGCTCTGAAAGACCAATTGCAGCACGGTGGCGAGTGCCAAAGCGGCGTCCAACCTGCACTGTTGAGACAGGGAACACGCATGAAGCAGCACAGATGCGTCCATTGCGTATAATTACACCACCATCATGCAAAGGTGAATTTGGGAAGAATAATGAAACAATTAAATCGTCAAGAATAGAGCAATCGAGTTTTACACCGGTTGTTCCAATAAATTCATCAAGGCGAACATTTCGCTCAATTGCAATAAGAGCACCAATCTTTCTTCGCATAAGAATTTCAACTGCACTAAGTAGCTCTTCCTTTACTTCATCATTTGATGCTTTTAGCTGACCACCTGCTCTACGGCCTGCAATTTCTGCTAATCCAAGGCGCAAATCTTGTTGGAAGATAATAATAAGCACAAGAGGGAGCAATGAAACAACATGCTCAAGAATCCAATTAAGCTCAGACAAATCAAGAGCTCGAGAAATTGTTCCTAGCAAAATGAACAATACCAACATACCAATAAGCATTCTATAACCTTTACGTGGACGTAAAAATTTCAATAGAAAATAGATTGGTATTGCTAAAATTAGAACTTGTAAAATATCTAATATGGATTGGACAAATGAAGGCATTGACTTGCTCCAAAACACTTAAAATTTAACAGACAAAAGTACACTTATATATACATTTATTATAGTGTTTTTTTAACAATGTTTCAAGTAATGATTAAACAAAGCTGCTGTAAATTTATGTATTCTGGAGCAAAAAACTAAAAAGTTATTTTCTGTCAAAATTTAGCACTTAATTGCCGAATTTGGGTTTATTGGAGTATAGACCTTGGACTCATTTATAGCGCCAACCTCAATTGACCCATCTGCTCCAATCGTTATTGCTCCACAAATATATTTATGCTTTTCACAATCAACCCAAGAGACACAAGCTACTGGGCATGGGAAACCAAATGTATCATGATCTTGACCAGGCTGCTCAAAGAAGCATTCATGCAAATGACCGCTAATCATAAGAGTTGGCTGAATACGCTTTAGTTCGCGGCTCCATAGAGCATATCGATCCTGTTCAATATCAAATGGAGGGCAAATTCTGTGAGAAAATGGGTGATGAACAACAATCAACTTAATTGGGTAATTCTTCCACTCACCCTTCTCTATTTCATTGAGGAGAAACTCTGTTTCCTCTTCTCGAAATTCCTTGCAGCATATCGTAAAACCATACTCAGGATTTGTATCAGGTTTATCCTCAGCACAATCTAAAACGATGCCCCAAATCTCTCCAAGAGAAAAGGTATAATATGAAACACCATTATTAGATGGAGAATATTCTGTTAGCTGCTCACCATAGATGCCACGCATATCATGATTGCCACGTGCATAAACACATGGGACTCTACCACAGGTAATTCCACCAGCAATTCTATAAATCGCCTTAAAAAATTCTACATCTCCAGCATGATTTGGAACATCGCCACAAAGCACAAGCATATCCAAATCTTCAGCAAAATAAGTTCCTGCATTAACTGGCTCCTCTACAAGATTATGAGCATCAGCAATGCTGATAATATTATATTTTTCTTTTTTCTGAATTGGAGAAAATGTATATTCAGCAGATACAGGCTCCTTGGTTTCTGTAAAATAAGGCTTACGCTCAACAATCGGGCGAAGATAGATTGTATACTTTTTCTCGGCATCAAGAGTCTGCATAGGCAATTCTACCTTATGCAAGTATTTTCCAGAGCGCAAAATACCATTTGAATGATCATAATATGTTTTATTGCCAACACTTACCCACATTGTGCATTCAGCAGCAACTATTACGCAAATTTGATATCTATTCTCAACAGCAAAAACACTTGGCTCTGCTAATATCATTTCTGAAAATTTCATAACCTACTCCTTAATTATAATTCAAGAAAATCATACCTTCTTCTTACCGGAAATAACAATGAAAGCAATAAGAGCAACAATCATTAGTAGCTGATAATACATTGTTTTAATCAAAGCCAAAGCAGAAACCTCAAGGTTAAAGGTTTCTGGGTTTGTTGCCACGCCAACAGCAATTAGAATTTGGGCACCATAAGGAATTAAACCTTGAACAATACAGCTTGCCACATCAAGAATTGCAGCAATTCTCTTTGGGTTACAGCCATATTTTTCAGAAAGCTCACGTGCAACTGGTCCCGCAATAACAATAGCAACTGTATTATTTGCAGTAATTAAATTTACTGCAGAAACAACAAGAGAAACGCCAAACTCACAGCCACGTATTCCCTTAATGAACTTATTAACTGTGGCAAGCAAATAGCTAATGCCTCCATAATAACGAATTAAACCTAATAAGCCACCAGCCAATAGTGCAACAATCAAAGTCTCAGACATGCCTAGAGAGCCGGCACCCATAGATTGTAAAGCAGCAAAAAATTCAAATTTCTTATAGCATAAACCTATCACTGTTGTCATAACTATGCCCAAGAATAAAACAGACATTACATTGACGCCAACTAATGCAAAAATTAGAACAAACACATATGGTGCAACAAGGAAAGCATCCTCCCATGTTATTTTAGCAACAATATCTGCTGCTGAAACATCTGCTGAGCTACCCAAGAACAAGTATAATACAACAGCTGCTATTGCAGCCGGAACAGCAATACGCAAATTTGTGATAAATTTATCTCGCATAGCAACACTCTGAGTGCGAGTTGCAGCAATTGTTGTATCTGAAATCATTGACATATTATCGCCAAACATTGCTCCACCAACCACAGCACCAAGCATTAACTCAACTGGAATATTTATCTTTAGGGCAAGACCAATAGCAATAGGAGTAATCACACCAATTGTTCCACAGCTCGTTCCTATAGATAAAGAAATAAAGCATGACACAAGGAACACACCACAAAGCATCATATTAGCTGGAATGAAGTATTGAGCTATACGAACTGCAGCATCAACCGCACCCATTTCCTTTGCCACACTTGCAAATGCACCAGCAAGAATAAATACCAAGCACATAATCATAATATTGCTATCACCCATGCCCTTGGCATAAACCTCAACCTTGTCATTAAGTTTTGTTTTAAAATCAATTAAAAAGGCTGTTGCTGATGCAACAATAAATGCAATAGGCATTGGAACGGAATAAAAGTCATTTGCATAAATAGACAATCCCAAGTAAAATACAAGAAATACAGCAAATGGCAATAGTGCAATTAAACCAAAACTATTTTTTTTCATTATTTCTCCTCTTATATGTTGTTTACAAATTACTTATTTAGCTTTTCTTGGAGCTCATATGCCTCCCCGACAAGGAATAATGAGCCGCATAAAATTATCGGTTGAGTAGTTTCCTCTTGGCGTGCTGCTTTAATTGCCTCAAGCATAGAAGTGCACTCTACCACATTGCGGATCCCGCAAGCTCGTGCTTGGCGAGCAAGCTCTGCCGTTGAAGCACTGCGTGGATTATTTATCGGTGTAAGATAAAGAGATTGGCAAATTGGAGCAATTGCTTTCATAAAGCAATCCGTTGCCTTATCTCCACACATACCTGCCACAAACACAAAGCGTGCCTTCTTACCAGCAACTGATTGCAAGGATGCGACAAGTGCATCAGCCCCATCAGGATTATGTGCTCCATCAACAAGGATATCATCTGTTAGCATGCAAAATCTTCCACGCCACTCAGCCTTTTCCAAGCCAGCCTTTAAAACATCAACAGGCAACTCAATATTTAATTGATCTTGTAATGCCTCTAAAGCAGAGATTACTATTGATAGATTTTCTAGCTGATAGGCTGCTGGAAGCTTCAACTTAATTGTTCCATAAGAACAGGTCTGACTTTCCACAGTAAGCTTTTGTGCTACAAAGCTTGAGCCCTTCGACCGTGAAATAGATATTTCATCTGCAGCTAGGTGCATAGGCACACACTTTGCTTGTGCAGCTTTAACAAAAACGGACAAGGCTTCAGGCGGATTAGGTCCAACCACCAACACAGAGCCAGCCTTTATAATCCCTGCCTTTTCTGCAGCAATTTGCTCTAGAGTATCTCCTAAATATGCGGTATGGTCTAAACCTATACGAGTCATAATTGTCACAAGAGGCGATGGGATAACATTAGTAGCATCAAGCCTTCCTCCCATACCTACCTCAACAATTGCTAAATCAACCTGTTTCTCCGCAAACCACAAAAAAGCGACGGCTGTTGTGTATTCAAAGAATGTCACATCTAATCCGTCTCGCTTTTTTAAAAGCTGAGAAGCCTGCTCCACTCTATCTAAAAGAGAGAAAAATTCATCATTTGAAATTTCTTCTCCATTGATAGTAAAGCGTTCGTTCACATTTACGAGATGCGGTGAGGTATATACGCCTATCTTTAAGCCAAGCTCACGCAATGCACTCATTAGCATTGCCGTTACAGAACCCTTGCCATTTGTGCCTGCAATATGGATTGTACGGAGCATATTTTGTGGATTTCCCAACTCCTCCATCAGTTTACTGATAACTGTCAATCCAGGCTTTATTCCAAAGGTGCGTTTTGCATAAAGCTTTTCGAGTCTTGCATCCATATTTTCACACACCTTTAATTACCGATAGTAATACGGAGCCTATTCAATGGGATAGGACGATTATTTGTCTCTGGATCAAATGGCTTAAAATTAGGATGGGGAGCAACCTGAGTAACATCTATCACCAAATCATCTTCTGTGTCTAGCTTCTTATCCTCTCCTGTACTCAACAAGCGAGGAACACCATCCAATATTTCATAAAAATATGGGCGACCCCATCCGTCCACATGTAAACCGCTGATATATGGACCATTCCAATTTTGCACGCCTTGTGGCACTGTAACAAGTGCAGTTAAACCACCATCCCTATTGGCTAATGGGAAATTACCAACATCTATCTTATAATGAACCAAGGCCTGAGCCAAAACATTTAAATCTTGAATTGTTTGCTCTTGCCTGCTTGGCAAATCCTTTTTGGGTTGGGCTCGCTGTGCCTGAGAAATAAGTGCGACACCAAGAAACAGAAGAGCTAAAACAATAATGAATAAAAATTTAGGATTGCTACCCAATCGAATATTGCGTCGAGGACCAAGCTTACGCATTTCTTTTTCATACTCACGCTCAATACGCTTCATAATTGCTCCTTGATTTTCTGGTTTACTTGAGGAGTAGCCTATTGGTGGGCGAATGGTTCGCTTACACTCTGGACAACAAAGCTTCTCTGGAGGCCAAACAAATTTTGCATGGCAATATGGACAAGCACACTGCTTACCATCCAAATAATTAAAAAATTGCTTATGTTGCTTAAGGGTTGACATTTGTCAATTCCTGATTATCAAAATCTATTTTACGATAAAAGCAATTCCGTGCAACTCCTTCAGAATTTGACGTATGGCAAATTCCAAAATGCTTATCCTGCGGATATGGACGGACTAAATAAAGAAGTGAATTCTGTTCACAATTCACATAAGCTTCAAGAAGTTCAAAATAATGGCCAGAGGTTGCACCCTTTTCCCATAGCTGTTGGCGTGAGGTACTCCACAAAATCAATCTGCGTTTTTCAAAGGCTTGCTTCATTGCATATTCATTTGTATATGCAAGAAGGATTAATTCCTTTGTGTCTATATTTTGCACAGCAACAGGAATACAGCTAGAGGAAGCTATTTTTGATAGCTTTGTAAAATCCAAATCTAACTTTTTACTTTCTTCCTTTGACATTCTCTTCACCTTATTGCAAAAAATTACTTGCTTAAGAACAAAGTTACAATAAATGCTATAAGAATTATAAAAACAAAAAACATAATAAAATGCCAAACGCCAATTATTTTTTGTGCTTTGCTATTTTTTATTGAAAAAATTGATAGCCATCTTGTATATTCATGGCCACAATTGGAGCAGCGCATATTATCCATCTTACCTGGTGTAAATTTCATCCAAGTAGGTCTATGCATTCTCCATTTTTCTTTACTTCCGCAATATGGGCATCTCATGATATATTTATACCTTTTGTTTAATATATTATTTGATAGGTTCAGTTTATATTAGTAAATTACAAATCCTTACAAGCATCCCAATTAATTGTAGCAAACAAATCCTCTAGTGTTTCTGCTCTTCTAATTAAAGTAGCGGAGCCATCTCTACGGAGCAACCATTCTGCAGAGCGAAGCTTTCCATTATAATTAAAGCCCATAGCATGTCCATGTGCACCTGCATCATGAATCACAACCAAATCTCCTGGTGTAAGCTCAGGAAGCATACGATCAACAGCAAACTTGTCATTATTCTCACACAAAGAGCCTGTAACATCGTACATTGTATCACATGGAGCATTCTCTTTACCCATAACTGTGATATGGTGATATGCACCATACAATGCTGGGCGCATCAAATTTGCCATACATGCATCAAGTCCAGCATAGGTCTTATAGGTTTTCTTGATATGAAGCACTCTTGAAACAAGATAGCCATAAGGACCTGTAACCATTCGACCACACTCCATAACCACTCTTGGAATATCAAGCCCCGCTGCAATGAATATTTCCTCGCATGCTTGGCGAATTCCCTCGCCTACTACAGCCAAATCTACCTTTGGTTGCTCTGGGCGATATGGAATACCAATACCTCCACCTAGATTTACAAAATCAAACTTTATACCTAATTCCTTTGAAAGCTCAGCTGTCAAACGGAACATTATACGTGAGGTTTCTACAAAATATTCTGGGTTTAGCTCATTAGAAGCAACCATAGTATGGATACCAAAGCGCTTTACACCCTTTTCCTTCAAGTACTTATAGCCCTGAAACATTTGCTCACGCGTAAAGCCATATTTAGCTTCTAATGGATTACCAATAATGGTATTACCGCTTTTTGCTTCACCTGGGTTAAAACGGCAGCAAATAAGCTCAGGAAGCTTACCGCAGACCTTTTCCACAAAATCAATATGTGAAATATCATCTAAATTGATGATTGCACCAAGCTCCATTGCCTTTTTAAACTCCTCAGCAGGAGTATCATTTGATGTGAACATTATCTGTTCACCACGGAGACCTACCTTCTCTGCTAGTATAAGCTCTGCCATTGAACTACAATCTGCACCAAAGCCTTGCGCAGCAAGAAGCTTAAGTAAAGCTGGATTTGGAGCAGCTTTTACAGCAAAATAATTACGAAAGCCGGGATTCCATTGAAATGCCTTTTTAAATGAAACAGCATTGTCAACTATCCCCGCCTCATCATAAATATGGAATGGTGTTGGTGTGACTTTTTCCATATTTAAAATTGTTTCTATTGAAAATGGTATATTTTTTGAATTCATGGAGTCAAATTTTATCAAAAAAATAATACTCTTTCAACATAAATTCCTTATTATAAAGTGGCTGAAAAATGCATAATTTCGATGCACGAGATGCACGGGACGACGGAGGGACGCAGAGACGCAGAGGACGCGGAGGTCGCAGAGACGTGACGCCGGGAAAACACTAGCGGAATGAGCTTTGCCTTGTCTATTGCTTTATCATTCGAAGCAATTGGGCAAATCTCATCCACTAGTGTGCTCGCACAGGAGCTTATTAAGACAAGGAGGCGACGCATTATAATAAATGAAGAATGAAGAATGAAGAATGAAAAGTGAAGAGTGAAAAGTGAAGAGTGAAGAATTCAGGTAGAGTTGAGTGGTTTTTCTCCATTCTCGCGTCTAATCTCGTTCGCTGCGTCCTCTGCGTCGCA
>JAFUOX010000046.1 GCA_017481725.1 Kiritimatiellia bacterium
CATGGTGGGCTCTGCCCCATAGAAATATCGTAGCATGGTGGGCTCTGCCCCATAGAAATATCGTGGCATGGTGGGCTCTGCCCCATAGAAATATCGTAGCATGGTGGGCTCTGCCCCATAGAAATATCGTGGCATGGTGGGCTCTGCCCCACCATGAATGCATTAAAAAAGGTGTATTTGATTCCAATATGTCCGTTATTCCTTGAATTTTTTTCCGTAAAGCATTAAAATATATACTAACTTTTTTATGAGGGTTTTATGAAAATTACAGCAGACGAATTACGTACAAAATATCTTAATTTCTTCCAGTCCAAGGGTCATACGTTGATTTCTGGTGCTTCTTTGATTCCGGAGAATGATCCAACTGTGCTATTTACAACAGCAGGTATGCACCCACTAGTTCCATATCTAATGGGTAAGCAAGAGCATCCAGCTGGCACACGCCTAACAGACGTTCAGAAGTGTGTTCGTACTGGTGATATTGATGAGGTTGGTGATAGTGCTCACTTGACCTTCTTTGAGATGCTAGGTAACTGGTCCCTAAATGATTACTTCAAGAAGGAAGCAATCAATTGGTCTTATGAGTTTCTAACTCAGCAGCTAGGTTTCTCCCCTGAGCAGCTTTCTGTGACAGTTTTCAAGGGTGAGGAAGGTATTCCTGCTGATGAGGAAGCTGTTGAAATTTGGAAGAGCCTAGGTATTCCTGATGAGCGCATTTATCGCTTGCCACGTGAGGATAACTGGTGGGGTCCTGCTGGTGAGACTGGCCCATGCGGTCCAGATACAGAAATGTTCATTGATACAGGCAAGGAAAAGTGTGGTCCAGATTGCCGCCCTGGTTGCCATTGTGGTAAATATATCGAGATTTGGAACGATGTATTTATGCAGTACAACAAGAATGAGGAAGGCAAGTTTGTTCCTCTAGGACGCCACAATGTTGATACTGGTATGGGCGTTGAGCGCACAATTTGCATGATGAATGGTCTAGCAACTGTTTACGATACAGATGTGTTCCAGCCAATTATGGCAAAGATTAAAGAACTAAGCGGTAAGTCTGAGTTTGTTGGTGATGAGGTTCGCTCTTCACGCGTTGTTGCTGACCACATGCGTACTTCTACCTTTATTTTGGGCGACCAAAAGGGTGGTGTAACTCCTGGAAATATCGGTGCAAACTATGTTCTTCGCCGTTTGATTCGCTCAGCAGTGCGTCATGCTCGTAAACTAGGTATTGCTCCTGGCTTTACAGAGAAGATGGCATGCGTAATCATTGATGAGTATAAGCATGTTTATCCAGAGCTTGAGCAGAACCGTGAGCGCGTAATTAGCGAGCTATTGCAGGAGGAGTCACGCTTCAGCAAGACTCTTGATGAGGGCAAGCGCGAGTTTGATAAGTGCATTGCAGGTATTCAGCGCAAGAATGAATTTATGGCTCAAAAGGATCCTTCCTACGTAAAGGACACAACAATTTCTGGTAAGCAGGCTTTCAAGCTATATGATACCTATGGTTATCCTCTTGAGATGACAGTTGAGCTAGCAGCTGAGATTGGCTTTACTGTTGATGTTGATGGCTATAATGAGGCATTTAAGAAGCACCAGGAGCTTTCTCGTGCAAATGTTGGCTCAGCAAAGTCTGGTTTGGCAGAGCATTCTGAGGAAACAACAGCCCTTCACACAGCAACTCACTTGCTTCATGCTGCTCTAAAGCAGGTTCTTGGCGAGCATTGCAATCAAAAGGGCTCAAATATCACGGCAGAACGCTTGAGATTTGACTTTACTCATGGTGAAAAGATGACACCTGAACAGATTAAAGCTGTTGAGGATCTGGTTAACGAGCAAATTAAGAAGGATATTAAGATTACTCGTGAGATGATGACCATCGAGGAAGCAAAGGCAGCTGGCGCAACAGCCCTATTTACCGCAAAATATGGTGAGCAGGTTTCTGTTTACACAATGGGTGATTTCTCCAAGGAGGTTTGCACAGGACCTCATCTTGAGCACACTGGTGAGATGGGTGTATTCAAGATTAAGAAGGAAGAATCCTCCAGTGCAGGTGTACGCCGTATCAAGGCTGTCTTGCAGAAGTAAGCAAGCTTGTGGTGTTAATACCATGTAATAGATAAATTTTTAAGGGCTTCGCAAGCTATGTTCTTGCGAAGCCCTTTTGTATATGATAATGTACAATTTTAGATTGCTATTACAACCTAAATAAATCTTTTATTACTGAAATAAGCATACCCAGAGCTTGGATATTGTGTCAAAGGTATATGATATTGATGTTTTGATAAAATATCCAAAGGATATTGTGTCAATGCAGGTAAATATTGTCATAGTTCCTGCAAGATTTAATGCAACAATTAACAAATATGATATGAAAAACCCAGAGCGTTCAATGTCTGTTTGCTCTTGTAGTAGGCTTTTTAGTGTAAACACAAAGTGAAAGGAAGCTGCAAGCCCCACCAAAATTGAAAAGAAATTATGCACTATCTCATTGCAATGTGGAAAGGCTATAACAACGCAACCATATAGCCATAAAACAAATAATACATGCATTGAAATTATATAAGGGGCAAGGATAACTACAAGATTTGGGTGGCTAACGTTAACACTGGCACTTTCTTCTTTAACCTTTAATTTAGATATCTTAGATCCGGTAATGAGTCCAAAAAATGCGTGGGTTAACTCATGGCAATATAAGTAATGCTTTGAAAAATGCTTTAAAAATACAGCAATAATGAAAGAACCCGATGTAAGTGCACAAATAAAATAGAAGAATGGCTTAGGGAAACCGATTAATGTATCGTCGCTATGTATGTATTCAATAAAGGTCCTTAAAATACCAACACACCAAAAATATAGAAAAATAGATAAAAGGATAAATCCAATTACCCTTAAACTATGTCGTAGATGACGTTTTTTTTCTTTTTTCTCTGTTTTTTTTTCTTTTACCATAAGTTTTGGGTTGACCTTTGGGGTCAAAATATTATAACATAGCACTTTAACAAATCGATTTGGTTACCATTAGGAGCAATTAAACCATGCCTAATATTAAAAGTGCAATTAAGCGTGTAAAGACATCTGAAGTTAGACGTCTACGTAACAACGCAAATAAGAGCCGTCTAAATACGGCACGTCGTTCATTCTTAGAGGTTATCGCTGCTGGCGATGCTGCTAAGAGCATGGAGGCTTACAAGGAGTTCTGCTCTGTTATTGATAAGTCTGCAAAGAAGGGCGTTATCAGCAAGAATGCTGCAGCTCGTCGTAAGTCACGTGCTTATGCTAAGCTAAATGTTGAAGCTTAATACATTTGGTAAAGAGTTTTCAACTTTTTAAAAGGCTCGGAGAATTCCGAGTCTTTTTTTTATGTGGTGCGTAATTTTTTTTACGCACCACATTTTTTATTACCAAACACTTATGCAAGCATCAATAATTTGCTCAGCTAGATCCTTACTTGCATCTGGTAGACAACGCTGTCGAGCAGAAATTGTATCAGTTCCACTTAAGAATGTGTCTTCTCCACTATATGTTTTTTTAAGAATAATTGCTTTTTCTGGTTCACCAGATAGTTTTCTAAATACAACATTTGCCTTGATTGTCATTGTATATTCGGCAGCCTTCTTTAAATCATCACTGTTGTAGCGTAGGGTGCCCTGAGCATATTCAATAATCTCAATTTCAAGAATTGTGCTGGCATTAGCTTTATCACAAATACGCAATGTGCCTTCACGTTGAATCTCTTTCATAATAGCAGATGTGACAGCTGCCTCAATACCTGGCTGATTTACCTTGCTACGAACAGTTGGGACATATACATCGGTTAATGCTGGATCAAGTGTAGAGCCAAGCTGATAGCTTGCACAGCCAGCACCAAAAAGAACCATAAAAGAAACGCATACTAAGTTAATAATCTTTTTTGTATTCATTTAATCTCCTTTTAAAATTTTTGTTTTAGCTTTTTGTTTATTGATTTACTTGTGCCTCAAGCTCTTCAATACGTTTTTTTGCTTCACTTGCTTCTTTAGCATTTGGAAATTCTTTTATAAATGATTTGTATGAAATAAGTGCAGCGGTCTTATTTGGCTTGATTTTATCATAAAATTGGGCCTTTTCAAAGAGTAAAGCTGTAAGTATTTCTTGAATTTGTTCTTTGTGGATTTTTGTTGCCTCTGCATATTGATGCGTTGGATCTGCTTGTATAGCAAGGGACATAGCAACTAGTGTATTTCTAAGAGTTTTTTCATCGCGTTTGGCTTTTGTTGCCACATGATATCGTGCAATAGCTGCACGGTATAATGCTTCGTTTGCAACCTGTGTTCCAGCATAACGACCTACCAAATCCTCATATTCAAAAATAGCTTCTGCATTTCTACCAACAGCTTCATAGGCAAGCCCACGGCGAAGCAAACATTCGCTTGCACGCTCCCATTCTGGTGCATTCCTTGCAATTTGTGCAAATGCTTCCGCAACACCATCTGCTCCAATGCTTCCTGTGCCTAAAAAGGAATTCTCTATTTTCATTAAATAGTGGTTTGCAATGCGAAATTGGCTATTAAGAATATCTGTGAATAAAATACCATTTGGTAGGTGTCTTACATCATAATTGTTAATTAAGTATTGATATTCTTTAAATGCTTGAAGGCGCTTTTCTCGTAGCTCTAATGTCCTAGCCACGCCTAATTGTGCAGTTGGAGCTTCTGCTGCAGTTGGCCACTCATATACTAAAGCATCATATGCTTTTGTTGCAGCTTTGTATTTTTTGTTTTTTTCTAATTCTTGTGCATATTCAAGCTGCTCTTTTGGTGTCTTTTTTGCAGGACTGCGTGTAAAAAGCCCTTTTTGTTTAAATTCTGGTGCCGCAACAATAGATGTTCTTATGCCAGTAGATTCAAAGTCCTTATCTCCAACATTTCCGGCTGTGTTTGGTGAATATGCTTGTGCTGACAAAGAAATGCCGAAAAATACAAAAAAAAGAAATAAAGGCTTTGAAAAAAAGTCTGTTTTCGTTAACTTGAATAAACCAAATTGTCTTGATTTCATATAGGTGTTTCCGATATAATTAATTGGCGTTTAGTTAAGGAATGGCTTTAGATTTTGATTGCTTACTCAATTCTAAACCGTTAATATGAAAAAACTAAGGATAGTATATCAAAAAAACGAAAGACTTTAAATATGAAAAAAGTACTTATCCCAACAAAACTTGATGCTATTGCAGCTAAGCTATTAAATGAAAATGGTGCATATAGTGTAGTTCAAGAGCCAAAAACTCAGTTAGCTGATTTGGCAGCAGCAAATCCTGATGCTTATGCAATTATTGTTCGCAGTGAGAAGGTTACTGCTGAAATTATGGATCTATTGCCAAGCCTAAAGGTTGTTATCCGTGCAGGTGCTGGCTATGATAATATTGATTGCAAGGCAGCTCGTAAGCGTGGCATTGATGTTATGAATACTCCTGGCGCAAACTCAAATGGTGTTGCTGAGGAAGTAATTACTCTTATGCTTGCAGATTCTCGCCATGTGCTAGAGGCAGATAGAACAACACGTGCTGGCGGTTGGGAAAAGAGCAAGCTAATGGGTCATGAAATTACTGGCAAAACAGTTGGTATTGTTGGTCTAGGTAATATTGGTCGCCTCGTTGCAAAGCGCTTGTCTGGCTTCGAGTGTAAGATTCTTGGCTATGATCCACTAGTTCCAGCAGAGCGTGCAAAGCAGTTCGGTATCACAACAGTTTCTCTACAGGAAATCTTCCACGAGTGCGATTTTATTTCCCTACACATCCCTGAGAATGCAGAAACACGTGGTAGCATTAATGCTTCTCTTCTATCTCTAATGAAGCCTGGCGCAACTCTTATTAACTGTGCTCGTGCAGGTATCATTGATGAGCAAGCAGTTCGCGATGCAAAGGCTGCTAAGGGTATTCGTTATTTAAATGATGTTTATCCAAAAGATGCTGAGGGACCAAAGTCTGTTGCAGATATCGCTGATATCATGATGCCACACCTTGGTGCAAATACCTATGAGGCAAATGAGACAGCTGCTCGCCGTGCTGCCCAACAGCTAATCGATCTTGATGAAAAGGGTATCACAAGCTATATCGTTAACCAGGATATTCCTCGTGGTCTTGACCCTTCATATTGCGAGCTAGCTTCTATGTTGGCTGTATTGACTCGCGGTTTGCTAGGCACAAATCACCCAATTACATCTATTGAGACAAGCTTCTATGGTACACTAGCACCTTATAGTAAGTGGTTGCTACTATCCCTACTAAATGGTATTTGGGAGGATATTGACCGTTCAACAGATTACAACCATGCACTAAAGTATCTTGAGGAAAATGGTGTTAAGTATATTGACCGTGCTCCTGAAGCAAATAAGAACTATGATGCATCTATGACCGTTGATTTGGTTTCTGTAACCTCAAACAACCAGGTTCGCAAGGTAAGCGTTCGTGGTACTGTTGGTGAGAAGGTTATGATGATTTCTCGAATCGACGAGTTTGACCGCTTGTACTGGGTACCTCGCGGAACAGCATTGTTCTTCGAATACTTTGACCGTCCAGGTGTTATCGCAACTATCGGTCGCAAGCTTGCTGAGGTTGGTATCAATATCGAGGATATGCGTAACCCACACAATCCTAAGACAGGTAAGTCTTTGGCAATCTTAAGTGTAAATACGCCAGTTTCTGAGTCATTGCTCAACGAAATTGCCGGTGAAATTGAAGCAACAGTTGCTCACAACATTGTTCTTCCTCTATAATCACTAAGAAGAGCGAGCCGGCAATCGGCTCGCTCTTTTTGTTTTGTCGCAATGTGTCAAATATAAAAGACACCGAACCGGCCATTAATTTTCAATTTTTTTTGGATTTTGTTGAGAAATAATTTTGCCTTTTCTTATCCTTTCTTGTTCTTTGTAAATTCTTTTTTTCAATAATTTTATTTGTTC
>JAFUOX010000047.1 GCA_017481725.1 Kiritimatiellia bacterium
CTTCGCACTTTTAGCCACCACGTGCATCAGCTCCGCGTCTAACGTCCTTTCTTCGCACTTTTGAAGCGTGCTAGTGCACGCCCAAAGCGACAGGATGTCGCTTCTCCATACTCTTCCAGCCCGCTTGCGTGATGCACGTATGTGCTGCTTCATCCTCAAAACTTAACTCGCAAACTATCAAACTCGCATACTCGCACACTTGCAAACTAATTCAATTCTTGTATAGTTATATAGTTATATAGTTTGATAGTTTGACAGTTTGATAGTTTGATAGTTTGATAGTTTGATAGTGGGGATGAGGGTGGCTCTGCCGCCCGGTGTTGCTGGGGCGAGAGGTGGCAAGGTGCTAGCCCTTGCCTCCTCTCGCTTTCTCCTCTCGCTTTCCCCAGCACAAATTTCCACATTGAACTTGAAATTAACCGTAAATTATTTTGGAGAAATGGTATATAAATCAACAGTGATGGTTAAAGCATCTTCTATTGACATTTCCTTTCTCCCATGCCCTTCTCCCCAAGAATCTGAATAAACAATATATCGGTCATTTGGTGTGCGCCCCCCATAACCAATGATTAGACGCATATGCCCTCCTCGATTCTGAGGAAGCCCTGGCTCCGGAATAATCCCTAGCTGAACAGACCAAACCAATGGTATGCCTTTATCAATATTTGTCTTAATTTTATTAAAAAGAAACTCATTCTTTTGACGATTCTTTGTCTGTACTTTTTTTAAGAGATTTGGATTAAAGCTACTATAAATTTGTCCAATATCTATTACACCAGTTTTTGGTAAATCAATAGGTTCTAATTTAGCCCTCTTTGCTTCGGCATTATATCGTTCAACAAGCTTCAAAATTGTTTTTATGTCAGAGCTTTCAATTTCGATGATATTAAGCTTGTATGTATCGTGAAGCACACGCCTGATTCCTTTCATCATCTTATCCATTGATGTACCACCTAATGAATCAGTCTTTGCCCATTGTGCTATCTGATGCTGATCTAGCTGCTCATAGCCATAATAGCCCATCACACGAGCCGTTGTTGCAGCAGCACAATACCCCTTCTGCCCCTGATCAACCATTGGTATGCCTGTAATCTCTTTTCCTCCATTTGCTAAAGAAATTACATTATCTATCAGACTCTTTTTCCTATCATAATTGCGAATTGATTTGTTGGCTTGCTCTGTTGAAGCAGCAGGAATAATTGTCAAACGAATATATTCCGCTGTAGGAACTGTGCGGGCTCCTTGATTTTTCACACTATATTCCATCAAAGCATGAGCATTTTGTGTTTTCCAAAGCATACCACCTATATCAAAGGTTGAACGCGTAGGATCGCTTTTCCTATTTGCAACCTCTCCCTTAACTCTGAAGATGGAATTTAAAATATTGGCAGAAGCACGTAGTTTGCCTACAAATGCCTCATTTGTTATCTGACCATTATCCCCTCTATTGTAGATAGAAATAATAATCTTATTTGGTTTCTGGTCTTTCAAATAGAGAATAGTTTCTCCTAATTCCTGTGAACCCAAAGTAAAATTTGGCGTCGGAAATCTAATCGCAACATCCTTAGTTACCCAAGAATATTTTTCCATAGAAAATTCTTGAATGGCATTATATTGTTGCTTAAATATTTCCCCAGAGGTAATAAGCGAAGAAATATCGCCAGCAGCATAAAGACTTATGCTTAGAGTTAATGCAACAATTATTTGACATACAAATTTATGCATAATTTTACCTCCAGAAAAAGGAATTCAACTAATTAAAAATTACGAAACCATTACTCACGATTTGTTTCATAATACTTTGCCCATGGTGCAACATAACCATGCTCTGAGCCAGTCGCCCACTTTGCTTTTACTGGAACATTGAGTGAATTATATAGCACAGCATTGCTATGTGGTGAGCAAGTATAATCGCCAAGACCTATTCTATCAAATTCAACTGGACAATTAATGCGCTTTGCATGATTTACTGCATCATAATATCCCAAAGCCTCAACCCATTGTGGATGCCATGAACGTAGAACATTAGGAACCGTTTGACTACCAATATCGCAGCACCAAACAATGCCAATTCTGCATTTTGAAACATCACTATCATGTGCTGCTGCCCAAACAGACTGTAGTCCACCTTGGCTGCCTCCAGAAACTGTAAGATTCTTTCCATCCCACTCTGGCAATGTTTTTACAAACTCTAATGCACGAAGCACACGCAAAAGCATATCATGGAAATATGCAGTATCACGGTCAGAATTCTGCTCTGGATCCATTGCATACCCATGTCCATTACTCATAATGCTTTTGTTAAATTCTGCATAATACTGATTATCCTTACCTAGATCAAAGCCATGAGCATTGATAGAAAATGTAATTTTATCTGTTTGCCACTCTTGAATCCATTGCTTTCCGCAGCCATAGCCTTGAAAATCCACAGTTGCTGAGAGTGTGCCGGGCTTTGCATTTGGCTCAATAAGCAAATACCCTGTTACTGGACGCTCTGTAGGAGAATCAACCTTTACTTCATATACAAGCTTGCCGACTGAATTTGTTTTCACTAGTACCATTTCTGCTTTTACAGGAACATCGCCAAGCTTTGCTTTTTCCTTTGCCCAATATTCATCAAAATCAGCTGGCTCTGGAACGGCTTGTTTAAGCTCAGAGATTGCAGCACCAGCACCCATTGGTGAAAGCACATCATAGGTATGCTTCCCTCCCCAATACTCCACCTTCTTCTTTAGGCGAATATTACCCTCTCCCTCTACATGGGCACGAACATCAACAAAGCCTGGCACAGCAATCGATGTTGTGTACTTTATTGTCTCACCTACCTTAATTGGGAAGCGTTTTGTTTCTGAAATTCCATCATCACCGCGCCTACGCACAACAACATCAAAATTATTTGTAACAGCGCCTTCTTTACATTCCAATGTGAAAGAAAATTCCATTGGCTCGTTTAAAGCAAATTCTACAGGATTTTTATTAATGGCACCAACAAGCTCTAAAGATTGTGCATTCTTAAGTGCTAGAGGCTGTTCCTCTGCAGCTAATTGATTTTGAGCTAATATTCCCATTGACAAAATTCCTAGAAATATATTTTTTTTCATTATTAATCCTTTTATTGTTAGAGTAAAATCATTTAACCTTGTAGCTCTATTGCTGTTGCTTCACAACCATCCATAGCTGCTGGTTTTTCAACAAGCACACGCACCCATCCAACCTTTGGGAGGTCTTTTATCTCTTTAAAAATATCGTAGGCAAAGCTTTCAATTAATTTATATTCCTTTGCCGCTGCTAGCTTATTTACGATTTCAAGAGCAACCTCATAATTAAATGTGTCATTTAAATCGTCACTTTTTAATGCTCGTTCTACGCCGATTGGTCGAAGCTCAATATCAACGCGAGCCTCACGCGGAGCAAGTCTTTCCTCTGGATAATGCCCAAGTATTAAATTTACCTTAATCCCTTTTACAAAAATTTTTGCTTCCATAAGATTATTCCAAAAATATTTACGTCCTTTGTGAAAGAATTATACACTATAACATCGCATTTTTCCATATAAAAAACTCATTCCGCTAGTGTTTTTCCGGCGTCACGGCTCTGCGTCCTCCGCGACCCTTCGGCATCCCGTGCACGGATGTAGTGATTTGTCGCTGGCGCTTATGCCTTCGGCGAAACACGGAGAATAAAGAGAACGGAGACACGGAGGGAGTCTTGGAGAAGTGTGGAGAAGCGACATCCTGTCGCTTTGGGCGTGTACTAGCACGTCTATGCCTGAGTGGCGAAAAAGGGACGCTGCGACGCGGAGCTGATGCACGTGGTGGCTAAAATTGCGAAAAAGGGACGCAGAGACGCAGAGGACGCAGAGGACGCGGAGGCTTGCGTGGTGGCTAGAAGTGCGAAGAATGGACGCTGCGACGCGGAGGACGCAGCGGACGAGATTAGACGCGAGAATGGAGAAAAAGCCACTCAACTCTACCTGAATTCTTCATTCTTCATTTTTCATTCTTCATTCATTTTGCATAGCATCGTCTCTGCATCACATGCATCCCGTGCATTGGAGTAGTGATTGGCACTAGCACTCTAGTCTCGCCCTATATGGGCAAGCCAGAACTTGGCAGAATGCTCAAAGCCATACCCCGCCATATAATTCTGAGTGGCTAGACGAAGCGCAGCACCTAGCTTATGTATGTATGGCTTATCCTGCTCTTTATATGGTATTTCATTTATGGCAAAAAGCTTTTCTGGCAATGGTTTATCACAAAGTGTTATTCCAAACGCCTTCGGATTTGCCGCTATTGGACTATGAACGGTAAGAGCAAAGCGATGCCAAAAGGCGGAATCAAGCAAGCCTTCCTTAAACATATCACGCACATTTGTCAGCGCCTCAAGTGTCTCTAACTCAGTCTCTGTTGGGAAATCATACATTAGGTACGCATGAACCATAATTCCTGCCGATTTTAATGCACGGCAAGTCTCTCGAGCACTCTCAAGGGTAATACCCTTATTCATTAGCTTCAAAAGTCGCTCCTGTGCACATTCCAATCCTGCTGACACTGCCACACAGCCAGAGCGAGCCATCAGCTGACAAACCTCTTCAGAAAAGCCTTTATCAAAGCGGATATTTCCCCACCAAGTCAGCTCAAGCTTTCGTGAAATAAATTCCTTTGATAGCTCTCGGGCAAGCACAGGTGGAATTGCCTCATCTGTAAAATGAAAATCGCGTCTACCTGTTTTTTTAATCAAATTCTCAACAACATCTGCCACCTGCTTTGCATCGCAGGAGCAGAAATTGCCAATGTAGTCTAACGCAACATCACAAAATGCACACTTATGCCAATAGCAGCCATTTGTTAGCTGAAGCTTTAACCAAACTCTATCCGACCACAAATTGTGCATTGGATTAATTGATTCATACATAGGGATATATTTTTCGAAATCAATCCCTTCATAATCTGGTTCAATCACTTTATATTTGCTTGGGGATGACTCTGCCACAAATTCATTATGGTAGCCAGTTTTTGTACGTGTGCGAACTAATCCATGCTCTCCAAGTATACCCTGCCACGGAGCAAAGCCCTCATCATAACAAATATAATCAACTAATTCAAAAATACGCTCATCAGAAATATCGCGCAATTCAGAATTAACAAAGCCTCCTCCAATAACAATCTTTATTGCGGGATAGTGCTTTTTCAACATCGCAGCAAGTACAAGTGCCATTGAAACTGTACCTGGAAAAGGAAGAGTAAAGCCTACATGTGTTGGCTGCTCCAGCTCTATCCGTGAAGCAAGTCGCTCAAATGCTAACGCCTCTGTATATGTTGCATTTTCTAAATTTGAATGCTGCATACAACGCTCATATAGCTCATCAAAGTAAAGAGCATTGGCTGAAATGCTTTCCGCATAGCGAGAAATTTGAAAGCTATCATCTTGGATTTGCTGAAACAGCTCTGCCACATCATCAATGAACAAAGACACA
Organism: Kiritimatiellia bacterium; assembly: GCA_017481725.1. Lineage (GTDB taxonomy): Bacteria > Verrucomicrobiota > Kiritimatiellia > RFP12 > UBA3636 > RGIG990. Next base: position 5,477 of record JAFUOX010000047.1, read on the forward strand.
CGCATGCGGGCAAAATCGGACGCAGGGAGAGTTTTCTTTGCACGCTTCAATTCATCGGCAAAATTATAGAAGTTAATACCCTCAGGAAGAGAATCTCGCTTTAAAAAATATTTCTGGAGCTCGGGTGCATTGCCCTTTAGAAAATCCACAGCAGCATCAATGGTCTCAAAATAATCCTCATAATATGAGAGAAAAAATTCACCAACCTCGCTTTTCCGAAGTATCTTTGATTTCTTTACTGTCTTCCCCATTTGCTTTATTTGCTTCGAGGAAAAGATTTCAGAAGCAAGCTGTGCAGAGAGATCTAATTGCGAAACATCATAACCCTGCTGCTTCAAAAAACCAGCCAATACTGGTGTGGCAGCGTATGGTGAATTTATTTGCACCATAGGAGGTGTAACTAGCAGAATCTTTTGCTGCTGCATCTTTGATGCCACTCCTAATTATTTAAATTGAAGCATTCGCTCGATTGGCTTACGAGCCCTATCCATCAGCTCCTCATCAAGCACAACCTCATACGGATTATTTTCCATTGGAGCTTCAAGGCAAGCAAGCACATCTGCTAAACCTAGCTTTTTCATATCTGTACAGGTTGGAGTAGGCTTAAATGGGATAAGTGTCTTTGTTGGATTTTCAATTCTCAAGCGGTGCATTATTCCACATTCTGTTCCAACGATAAATGCCTGCTTGTCGCTTTCACGAATATACTTGAGCATTCCGCCTGTGCTCATTGCCTTATCTGCCAAAGCAACAACCTCAGGAGTACATTCAGGATGAACAAGAAATTCCATTCCTGGATTTTCTTGCTTAATTGCCTCAACATCAGCAACTGTTATTGCATTATGAATTGGACAATAGCCTGGCCAAAATTCCATTTCTCTATTTAAAGCTTTTGCCACATTTCTACCGAGATTTCTATCTGGAAGAAACATTATCTTTTTATCGCGAGGAATTGGAGCAACAATTTTCTCTGCATTAGCACTTGTGCAGCATATATCCACCTCTGCCTTAACAGCAGCTGTTGAATTTACGTATGCTACAAGCACATAGTCTGGATGTGTTCGACGAAACTCTGCAACTGCCTCTCCTGTTGCCATATCAGCCATTGGACAGCCAGCTGTTTTAACTGGTAGAAGCACCTTTGAATTTGGAGAAAGAATTTTTGCTGTTTCAGCCATAAAAGAAACACCACAAAAAACAATTACTGGAGCACCAAGCTTTGATGCTTCTATGCTAAGCTGTAGAGAATCGCCAAGCACATCGGCAATATCTTGAAGCTCTGATGCTACATAATTATGAGCAAGAATTACAGCATTATGTTCTTTTTTTAATTGTTTTATCTTATTAATTATGGCTTCACACATAAAACACCTCAAATGTATAAAAATTTTAATCAATTATACCATTTTATGGGAAAAACCTCAATAAAATCCTAATTATCCTGAAAAGGGAATTACATAATTAATTTGGTCACGCAATTTGCATCTGAAAACACGTCCCTTCAAATGATTTAAGCAACATATGAGTGCGTATCATGCACCTAACAGAATTCTTCATTCCACCTAAGAGTGGTTAAAACTCAACTATCAAACTATCAAACTCGCATACTCGCAAACTTGCAAACTAATTTAATTCTTGTATAGTTTGATAGTTTGACAGTTTGACAGTGGGCGAGTTTGACAGTTAAAAAGTTAATATAAGGGTGGTTCTGCCGCCCGGTGTTGCTGGGGCAAGAAGTTGTAGAGACACCTAACCTTAACGCAAAAGAATCACTGTGCCACCTAAGAATCCCTCATAGCAGCCAATATCTACACTTGAGCCAATCTTACGAGGTTGCTGTCCAGACAAATCAACCTTTGGCATTCCGAAGTAGGTTACACCCTTGTCTATCAATACACCGCCTGTTCTTGGTCGATAATTGCCTGCTGCGTAATCTGTAAAGAATTCCTCCGCTGTACCAACAATTGTATTTTCAGGGAATGTTGTTCCTTCAATTGAAGAGTCAATTGCTCCATTTACAAATCGTGCAACTGCTCCTCCAGGGCGAACCTTGCCTCCATCAACTGTATTTGTTACTCCAGCAACAACTACATTCTCAATTGTTGCCTTTGAAGAGATATCTAGAGCATTCCAATAAGAACAATATTGATTTGTTGCAGATAGGCTATTATTAACAATGGTGCAATTTCGCATAACAGAGGAGTCTGCCATCTTAATTAGAACAACTGCCTGATTTTGGTTGTTTTCCTCAAAAAGACAATTATCAACTCTAGCTGTTCCCTGAGCTAAAAGTACACCGCTTCGCCATGTAGACCAATTTACTGACCCTGAATTTGATTTATTCCCTCTAAAAATAGTATGTGTGACCTTTCCAGCTTTCAAGGCTCCTCCAGCTGCAGTTCCATTATCTCTGCAATATCCTGCAAGAACTAGGCAATTAGAAACAATACCACCATTTTCACCGATAAAGAAGTTACCACCATCCCTATTATATCCCTCACCTTTTGTCATCGTTAAATTTGCAACCAATGCGTCTGGATGATTAATCACAAATATACGACGCTCCTGTAATCCGTTTTTCGATGGAATGCTATTTGATACAACAACCGAAGATGGATCGGTCCCTTCTCCAAATATGCGAATACTATAGTCCACATTAAACGCTTTAGTTTCTGGAGTAGTATATACGCCAGGAGCAACATAAATTGTTGAATTATCTCCAGCTGCAAGTAATGCAGCATCCAATGTTGCAGCCGCTGTTTCACGGGTTGAATAAGGATCAACTGGATTCTCTGATGCAGCATCTACATAAAACACGCCACTGCTTTTAGGAACAAATTTATATGTTGGAGTAACACAAGCTAGTTCACGACCATCTGCCAGTACAGCAGATGACTTAGCATAATAGTTATATTCAATGCCATAAGTTAGCCCATCAACGGCAACAGACTCCTGTACTGGAGAATCAAATTCGCCAAGCTTAAGCTCAATCCATTCCTCAGCTCCTTGCTCTTGATAAAAGACAGACACCGCTGTTGCAATTCCATTTTCTAAAGCAGCTTCAGTTAAATCTGCTGTAAAGGTTACTCTGCGTCCTTCTACTTGATTAGACACACTCAGCTTTGGATTACCAACTGTTTTAAAATTCATTACTTCTGACTCTGCTTGTTCTGAGCCTTTATCAATGATTACCTTATAGAAATATGTTGTTTCTGGTTCAAGATTAAGAATTTCAAAGTTGTATACTCCTGCTACTAATGAACTTCCGACAGAATTTGTATATGCATTAGAAAATGTTTCATCTGTGCTATAGACTATAGACGCATTAGACATCACGCCATCACCTGACACAATTTTATACTGAGAAGAAAATGAATTAGAGTTAGCAGCACCTTCCTCACTAGCAAACACAACATACACACCATCTAGAATAAATAAGTCATCTTCTCGTGTAGCAACAAGTAGCTCATCAGCCAAGAATCTACCTCCATTTGTTCCATAAGGTCCAGAAACAGCCATAACTCTAGGATATGAGCTACTTGTGATGAAATCTGTCTCAAAGGAGTTTGAACCATCTGTTATTTGTACAAAATCTTTTGTACCTGCATATTCTTGAGAGTCAGCTGCACCGACCTGGATAATTTCTTTTCCATCTGTTCCAGCCCCCACTTGGATCTTTGCATAGCAAATATAGGTTGTATCAAGTGCTAAACCCGTAATGATAGGATATGATGTATTCACTTTATTTGCATCTGTTACAGACACAGACAAACATAATTCAGAATTTGTATTTTTCCAAATGCAAAATGAGAAAGCAGATGCAGTTTTTCTCAGCAAATTATAATCGGCACTTGATTGACATAAACCAAAGCCGAAAAATCCTCCAGTTGCATTTGTCAAAGCTTCTTTTGCTACAAGCTTTCCTGCGGCTTTAGCATCTATTTTCAGCAGCATACGGATATATAAATTACCATCCTCAAGCTTTAGAACATCAGAAGCTAGATTATGACTCATTGCACGGATTTCGGAGTTGTTGCTGCCCGGATTTAAACCAATAGAGCCACCAACTGTCTCAAAGCCAGCGTTCTCCATAAGAGTTGAGAGCTGGAGTCCATAATTTTCTCCAAAGACTTTAATTTGAGTACCATTCATACCATCCCATTTTGAGGTTACAACACCCTTAGTATGATTACCCGTTAACACATGGCTAGATGCTGTTGTACCCGCATCTGCAGCGACATTACCATAATCCTCTGGATGGAAGCCCTCATAGACAAGAATTTCAGCAGAAGCTATAGAAGCTAGTGCTAGAAGTGCTAATAAAAAAATATTCTTCATAATTTCTTCCCTAAACAATATAACAATTTATATCAAACGTTTGACAAATTTTGACTAAAAAATATATCTGTGCCACAATGAACACCACTAAAATTTTATGGAATATTACCAAAATTAGTCATGAAATGTCAACACCCCTAATTATTGGAAATTTGCAAAATTAACTGAAAAGTGCAATTTACATCTGACAATACGCCACTTCCAATGATTTAAGCAACATATGAGTGCGTATCATACACCTAAGAGGTATATGATACATCTTAGGGGCGCTTCATGCTCATTTATGAGCGCTTCATAGCACGCATATGCTGCTTCATCCTCAAAACTCAACTATCAAACTCGCATACTCGCAAACTCGCAAACTAACTCAGTTCTTGTACAGTTATATAGTTTGATAGTTTGATAGTTGGGAAGTTTGACAGTTTGACAGTGGGCGAGTTTGACAGTTTGACAGTGGGGACGAGGGTGGCAAAGCCGCCCGGTGTTGCTGGGGCGAGAGGTGGCAAGGTGCTAACCTTTGCCTCCTCTCGCTTTCCCCATCATCACTTCCATGTGGCACGTGCTGCCCACAAAAAAGGGGTGCTCTGTAAGCACCCCCTCTTTTGTGTTTATCTCACGATAATTATCAATGCTGATCCTATGACCTTAAGAGTTCCTGTTGGCTCCTCAGCCGTATCAAGCAAATAACCAGCAACTGCTTCATCTGTTGGAACATAAACGCCTGCACGAAGCTTTGCTCCATTGATATTGGCTTCTGTTACAACAAAATTATTGCCGTTTAAATCAAAGGTTGTGCCCTCATCCATAGAAAGGTTCTGCATCTTTAAGTCAGCCGCAAGCTTTACATGAGCAGTTGCCTCTACACTCAAAGAAGCATTTCTAAAGTCATCTTTTTCACCTCCACCCTTTAATGATGGAATTGGTGTAAAGGCAATATTATTTTCCGCTTCTCCAGTATTGCGGATAATAATTAAACCATGCCCCTCTGCCTTACTGCCATCCTGAAGATAAACAGAACCCGCGGATGAAGAATTTCCTGCTCCTGCTTTTTTTGCATAGAAGCCCTTTGCATTGATTTTTGAAATCCATTCTTCTGTAAAGGTTGCATCAGCATCTGTTAGACGGACAGCAACACGACCACCTCCGCCAGATCCATCATTTAAATCGCTTGCAGTGTAATTTCTTGCACTGCCATTTGCAGCGATCTCACCCGTACCCTCAAGGCGTGCAGCTGTAATATTTATAGTACCAGCAGCACCACAACGGGCCTCCTTTGCTATTGAACTTGCTGATGCTGTTCCATTAAGTGTTAGTACTCCATCAACCACTACCTCAACGGCACCGCCACCAACATTTGCCCAGCCAACATCATGACCAAATGCACCTGGATGACATGGATTAAAGAATGAGTCATAAGCAACTATTGACTTATGTTGTGCATTCTGTCCTCCATGAACAGAACGAGACTCTCCTCCAACTGTTGCTGCTCCATAGGTCATGTAGCCACCACGCCTTGCTCGTATAAATGCTCCTTCATCAACCGTCATATCTCCTGTTACTGTTAAACTACAGGTGCGTACATTATTCGTATTATCAACGTATAATAGCATAGTTCCAACACCTGCTCCATCTGTAACAGTCAAATTGCCATTGATGGTGTAACCTTTTGCTGACTGGAAAATCCACTTTCCTGAAATTATATGGTTTTCTGCTTCTGGTATTACAAGAGAACCTCCATCAAGCAATAGTCCAGACTCATCAATAGCCGCAGCTGTTGATGAAATTGACTCAAGACCGCGTGTCAAGCTCAAGGTTGTTCCTGTAGGAACTCGCAATATGGAATTTTCACCAAAAACAATTCCGTCAACTACCCATGTCTGCTCCTTAGGGATAACTGTTAGCTGATTAACTTTTGGTCGATATCCATACTGACCATACTTATTTGAACCAGAGCGATCCTTCAAATAAAGAATTCCATTTGGATTTGCTGGTGAACGAACAAGCACTGTTCCGACGCCACCAACGTTAGCATATGAAGATTTTCCTCCATAGGCTGTAACTAAATCTAAAGAATAATTTTCTGGTTCACTATCAGTAAGAAGAATAGACACTCTTCCTCCAGCTCCTGTAACATTATTGCTACTTTGACTTAAATTATTGCAATTTGCTGAAATTTTTCCAGAACCCTCAATGGATGATGCCTTAATATATACAGAGCCACCTGCTCCTGCATATCCATTCCATTGACCCCATGCCTCAATGCCATTTGCTTCAATTGGTCCATTTACAAATGCAGTTCCAGAAACCTCCATCCATATTGCACCGCCACCACGAGCTGAATACGTTGCATCTGCACTAGCTCCAGCACCAACATTGAATGGCTCTGTCAGACTGCCATATGAAGGATTCCCATTATAGCTTCCACCGTGGGCTGAAACTCCAGACAAAGAATGGCCTCCATATCCACCCTTACCTGTTGCAGTGATTTTTGCAGCAGCACCAACAGTTAAATCCCCACCAACATTTACTCGAAGTCGATATGTGTCTTCTTTTGCATTTGCTGTGTGCGTTTGGTGTGTCAATGTACCACCCAAAATGCTCATGTCTCCATTTACATTGAGTGATGTAAACTCGCCCTTTTCTGGGAATACAGTATCAATAGTAACTATTCCTGAATAATTTTCTTTTTGAGTCCAGCTTGCAACTGTTACCACTTCAGCAGAATCCCATTCACAATTTGCTAAAGAGAAATCTCCATCAAATAAAACCTTGTCACTAGCAATAGGTGCACGCCCCATAGACCAGTTGGTTGGCTCTGATGCAAGCCCAGCCTCGCTAGCTACCCATGTGTTATAGCCTGCTGGTGCAACCAAATTAGATATTGTCATCTCAGATGATGATGCTGACGCATTTACATTATATAAGCCAGCGCCAAGAGAAACAACAACACTAGAATCAACATCAATAGAAGCATCAATTTTTGGTGTAACGCTTATGTCAACATAGGTTGAGCCGTCAGGAATTGTAACTGTTGAAGGAAGAGACTCAAAAGTCTGCCCATTCACAGCTGAGCCAGCAATTTCTATATTAACAACAAGATCGTATGCTGTATCTGCACGTGAAATGCGAAATACGCCTGGAACAAGCTTATATTCATTAGCATCTGAAAGCTTTTCAATAGTAATGTCTCCATTATAGAAAATACCACCCTTTGCAAAAACCTCAGTTCCTGTTGGTGCAATACCGTATGCAGAACACTTATAGGTGTGGTCCGCAGGGAGATTTGTTGGTGTATCTACATACGTTCCTGGTTGAGCTGCAGATTCAATCATATTTGTTATAATTATATAATCGGAATCATAAATAACACCAATATCTCCTGTGTTTTCAACTAGCTCTACCGAAACAGAAAATGTCTCATCTGAATTTTGCGAAATAATTGGATCATTAAAAACAGGAGCTTGAGCATCTACTGCTTGCTCTTCGTCAAATACAAAAAATTGAGCATCTGTAACTGTAGCATATTCAAGAGCTATTTCATCAGGGGTTGAAACAGAATTCCGTACTCGATATTCTTTATAGCAACCACTAGACCCACTAATTGTTGCAACCTTGCCACTAGATTTAATCGTATATGTTGTGGAGACTATTGGTGTTTTAGAACCATTTATATATACTTTAACCGTTGTCCCATCTGAAACAACATTAAAGTAATTCCAATTTTGAGAAACGTTTTTAAAATTGAACGATGAAGTATTTGTTAAAACAAGATTTGCCTTCGTCGTGCTTTGGCTCATTTCTATATACCAACCAGTTGCATTATTCCATTCAAGGCCTGTCTTCTTGCTAAAGAAAGTAACATAAGAATTTACTTGAGAAGGTAGCTTAAACCAACCAGATGCTGAAAAAACTGCTACATTATCAAGATATGCATCATAATCTGGAGCCCTCATTGCAGAAGAGGTTGCAAGAGCGGATAAGCCTCCAGGACCTGCTTCGTAGATTGAAACTGTCGAGCCTGCTACATTTGGATAACCATCAAGCCCATTTGCTGAAGCATCTTTAACTACAGTTCCACCTGCTTCATCCTTTGAATAATGCCATACACCAACAAAGTCATCCCATACCTTTGTTGAATCATTTTCATAGTTTTCAACACCGGAATAGAATATTGTTAACTTTGTCTCTGCTGTAAGAGATGGTATCTTAACCCAAACTAGAGTTTCTCCAGCTGGATCAAAAGACTCAACATCAAATGAAAGCTCTGTGCCATTTTCGTCTTTAATTAATAAATCGCTGCCTTTTTCTGAGTTAAATTTCTCAGAAACATCTTGTGGCAAGCGCAATAGCACTGGGAAATCTGTATATGTTCCTTCTCCAATTTTTTCTATTGCTGTTTCAGATAGAGCGATCTCTCGCTTATTTGCAAAATTAAACATTGTCAATTTTTCTTGATTGATAAGAGTTATATTTGCAGCATTATCATTAGGTAGAGCATAATTACCATCTGCAAGACTGATTGTTAAAGTGATGTTTTGGTTTACATTATAATCAAGAATTGGCACAACCAGTAGCACTGCACTTGTAGAACCAGCTGGAATTGTTACAGCTACTGGAGTCTTCCAAGTTGAGCCTTCTGCTGCAGTAGCATCCGTGGAGGTAATTGTGTAGTTTACCGTTAAAGGATAAGCATCTGCATTTGCACGGGAAACAGTTACACCACCAGGAACTAAGCCAATTTCTTTGGCATTTACTGGATTACTAAAAGATAACGCACCAGTATAAATTTCGCCCCAAAGCTCTTCGATTACAAAATCGTCGCCTTGTAATAGCAAAGAAACTTGATAAGTCTTATTGTCTTCTAGATTTGAGATTGCACTAGAAAATGAAGAGTCTTCTTCAACCGCTGTCTGGATAAGATTTGTTGCTGATGTTACTCCATCATTAACAATTGTATACACATCCCCAACTATTCCATCATAGAGCATTCCAGAGACAGTAAAGGTTGATGAATCGTCACATGTAATCGCAACATTTTCAAACCCGACATTTTGATAAAACTCTAATTCCCATAGCTGAAGATAATCTGTTCCACCATTAAGTGCGGTGCAATTATACTTATAATGTTTGTAAGCTTGTCCATTCGTGAAAGAATAGTGACGCTCTTCGCCATTTGTCCAACCTGTTTCACTTGTTTGTGTATCAAGCACAGTCCAAGCTTCACCATCATTAGAGCCTTCAAAGGTCCAAGACTTTGGGGCTCGCCCTGCACTATTGTAACCACCCTTATTATCGTGGCCAGCAACTACAGTTAACCCATTAACTAATGTTGGCTCTTTGAATTCATATACAAGATACATATTGTCACCAATTACAGAAAGCCATCGACCATTTGTATCAGATTTATTTTTATCAAATGCCTTTGACGCTGGATATGAATTATGTGTAGCTGATGCACTGGAAACAGCACCATAAGCTGACGTTGTGTCTACTCGCACTGCTGTTGGTAATTTTTCTGATGCAGCAGCAAATATAGATTGTGATGTTGCTATAATCGCAACTAGAATTATCATAAACAATTTTTGTAATTTCATATATATCTCCTAAAAAACAGTAAGAAAGAGCCTTACCTTTGTTAAAGCATTATATAATTTATAAAAACGGAGGTCAATATTTATAGCCGTATTTGACAAAAATTTACAAAAATATGACATTATTTTACAAAATAATTCAAATATGAACCTATAACACAAATATCTATAAATAAAAGGCAGTAAGTAATTATAATATCAATGGATAGGGAAAAGGCACTAAACGGATAACCGCGAAACTGGACAAAATGATGCTTCCGCTCTAGCTGCCGCGCCCAGCCCTATAATAATTAAATGGGACTCTCTATACCTAAGACCAGCATCCATCTAACAAAAATGCCGAAAACGGCAAAAATATTAGATACATATTGGAATTAAGGAATTTCTCCTTGATTTAAATAGCCTTGATGCATAATCATATTATCGATGCAATTTTCCTGACACTGGACAAATACAGAAAAACACACAATTAGACGATAAGACTTTGACGTTAGACGATAGACCATTGTTTTTTTCTTTCGCGTCTAATCTCGTCCGCTGCGTCTCTGCGTCCCTTCTTCTCACTTATTGCTTTCGCCTAACACGGACACACATAGTGTGATTTTTACGGAGGACAAGGGAGAATTGTGCAAACAATAATAACACCAAAGCAATCATTTTAAAAACCCAACAATCCCTCCGTGTCTCCGTTCTCTTTATTCTCCGTGTTTCGCCGAAGGCCAGAGCACTAGCGACCATCAACCCTCTGCGTCCCTTCTTCGCACTTATTGCCACCACATGCATAAGCCCCGCGTCTCTGCCTTCTCGTGGTCGAACACACTAGCGCTTGGAAGTTGCCTTTGCGACAACAAGAGCAAAACCAAGGCAACGACAAGCGGTAGTGTTATC
>JAFUOX010000048.1 GCA_017481725.1 Kiritimatiellia bacterium
GCATTGAACTTGTTTTTTTCATTTTCCCTTTCGGTGTCTTTTATTTTGACACATTGCGCTATGTAAATGCAATTTTTGTTGTAATATTTTTTGCTTTAGCTAATTTTTATTATATGATATAATCATATAATCATTTTTCAAAGCATTAGGGAGTTGGTCTGTCAAACCAATTCTTGGCTAATGTAACAATAAAGGAAGGCTTATTTATGAGTAAATTCACTCAAACCCATGTTTTCACATCCGAGGCAGTTTCAGAGGGTCATCCAGATAAGGTTTGTGACCAGATTTCAGACGCTATTTTAGATGCTTGCTTGGCAGAGGACCCAGAGTCACATGTAGCATGTGAAACAGCTGCAGGACATAATCTTGTCGTAAATTTAGGTGAAATCACTTGTGCAGGCTATGACCGCGTAAATTTTGAACAGATTGCTCGTGATGTTGTTAAAGATATTGGCTATGATGACCCTTCAGAGGGCTTCAGTTACGATACATTTAAGTATATCTCAGCAATCCATGGTCAATCACCAGATATTAATCAGGGCGTTTCTCGTGGTGCAGATGATATTCAGGGTGCAGGTGATCAGGGTATGATGTTTGGCTATGCTTCTAATGCAACAGCAGAATTTATGCCAACCTCCGCAGTGCTTTCTCATAAACTAATCTCACGCTTAACAGAGCTACGCCATGCAGGAGAAATCCCTTATTTGCGTCCTGACGCAAAGAGCCAAGTCAGCGTGCTTCATGAGGGTGGCAAGCCTACTGCTATCAAAACGGTTGTTATTTCTCATCAGACACGTGGTGTGGATTTAGAGCGTATTCGTAAGGATTTAATTGACATAGCAAAGGATACACTTGATTATACAGGTCTAATCAATGCTGGTACTAAATTCTTAATTAACCCAACAGGTAAATTTGAGATTGGTGGTCCTTGCGGTGATTCTGGTCTAACAGGTCGTAAGATTATCGTTGACACATATGGTGGCGTTGCTGCCCATGGTGGAGGAGCTTTCTCTGGAAAGGATCCTTCTAAGGTAGACCGCTCTGCAGCATATTATGCACGCTATGCAGCAAAAAATATTGTTGCAGCAGGCTTTGCAGATCGCTGCGAAATCCAAGTTTCTTATGCAATTGGTGTTGCTCGTCCAACAAGCATTAATGTTTCATTTTATGGTACAGGTAATGTTTCAGAAGAGCGTATGGCTGCATTCTTGGAGTCAGGTGATGTGTTTGATTTTCGACCAGGTATGCTAATTAAAGAGCTTGGTCTAAAGACACCAAAGGGTTGGAGCTATCGCGAAAGCACAAATGGTTGCCACTTTGGTCGTGCACAATTCCCATGGGAGAAGTTGGATAAGGTAGAGGCAATTAAGGCAGCTTTTTAGTGTTGTATTAGTTGCGCTCACGGCGTATGGCGTAGTTGTAGTATGAGTGCCACGCAGTGTATGGCACAATTTAAGGAAAGGAAAATTTATGGAATACCAAGTAAAAGATATCTCTTTGGCAGAGTGGGGTAGAGAAGAAATTAAGATGGCTGAGCATGAAATGCCTGGCTTGATGGCAACACGTGCAAAGTATGGTCCACAGAAGCCTCTTGCAGGTGCACGCATATCAGGTAGCTTGCACATGACAATTCAGACAGCTGTGTTAATTGAAACACTTAGGGAGCTTGGTGCTGAGCTTCGTTGGGCTTCCTGCAATATCTTTTCAACACAGGACCAAGCAGCTGCAGCAATCGCTGCGAGCGGCACTCCTGTATTTGCTTGGAAGGGCGAAACTCTTCGCGAGTATTGGGATTGCACAATTAAGGCTCTGACTTGGAAGAAGGAAGACGGCACATTAGTTGGTCCAGATTTGATTGTAGATGATGGTGGCGATGCTACTCTTATGCTTCACCTAGGCTATGCTTGCGAGAAGAATCCTTCTCTATTAGATAAAGCACCTGAGAGCGAGGATGAAAAATATCTTTACGAAGTAATTAAGGAGCGCATTGCAGAGGACAACGGCTTCTTCGCTCGTGCAATTGCTGGCTGGAAGGGCGTTTCTGAGGAAACAACTACTGGCGTTCATCGCCTCTACAAGATGGCTGCAGAGGGTTCTCTTCTTGTTCCTGCGATCAATGTTAATGATTCTGTAACAAAGTCAAAGTTTGATAATATCTATGGCTGCCGTGAGTCTTTAGTAGATGGCATTAAGCGTGCAACAGATGTTATGGTTGCTGGTAAAATTGCGTTTGTTTGCGGCTATGGCGATGTAGGTAAGGGCTGCTCAGAAATCTTAAAGAATCATCGTGCTCAGGTATGGTGCTCTGAGGTAGATCCAATCTGTGCACTTCAGGCTTGCATGGCTGGTTACAAGGTAACCACCGTTGAGGAAGCTCTTCCTTATGCTGATATTTATGTAACCACAACAGGTAACTGTGATATCATTACAGCAGAGCATATGTCAAAGATGAAGGACCAAGCAATTGTTTGCAATATTGGTCACTTTGATAATGAAATCCGCGTTGCCGATCTAAAGAAATGGCCAGGAATTGAGCATAAGCAGATTAAGCCACAGCTAGATAAATACACCTTCCCTGATGGTCATTGCATTTATTTGCTTGCTGAGGGTCGCTTAGTAAATCTTGGCTGTGCAACAGGGCACCCAAGCTTTGTAATGTCTTGCTCTTTCACAAATCAGACTCTTGCACAAATTGATTTGTGGCAGGGTGGTCGTAAGCCTGGCGTTTATGTTATCGATAAGAAGCTCGATGAGGAGGTTGCTCGCTTACACCTTGACAAGCTTGGTGCAAAGCTTACAACACTTTCTCAAAAGCAGGCAGATTACATTGGCGTGCCAGTTGAGGGTCCTTTCAAGGCTGACGCTTATCGCTACTAATTAAAAAAATCAAAAAATTAGGAGTGGCGATGTTCTCTTTGCAGGAGCTATGTGATTGGACGGGAGGGTCAGTCGATGCTTCTCGTGAGATATTGGCAGCAAACGTTTCATTTAATGGCATAGAAACTGATACGCGCTTGCCATTAGAGGGAAAGCTATTTGTTGCATTAAAGGGTGCTGCCTTTGATGGAAATCTTTTTGCTGGTAAGGCTCTCGAAGCTGGTGCAAGGGCTGTTCTTATTGATAAAACAGCTGCATTTAATGGAGATGCTACGCATATTGCCATTCGTGTTGATGACACACATGAGGCACTCAATAATTTGGCAATTGGTTGGAAGAAAAAGGTTTCTCCTTGGATTGTCGGGCTCACTGGAAGCGTCGGTAAAACAACTGTTAAAGAAATTACCGCTGCTTTTCTTTCTGTGGCGGGGATGACCTTCAAAACTCCTGGTAATTGGAATAACAACTTTGGTGTACCAAAGAGTATTCTTGAAATGCCTGAAGAAACAAAATGTGCAGTGCTTGAGACAGGAACAAATCACCCAGGAGAAATTGCTCCTTTGGCACAGCTCATTGCCCCTAATGCAGTTATTTTAACAAATATTGCACCCTGCCACATTGCAAATTTTTCTGATGGGCTGGCTGGCATCGCAAATGAAAAAGCTGATTTGCTACGCTCAGTTCCAAAGGATGGTTTTGTGGTTCTAGATAAGAATGGCGATTTCTTTGATTACCTTTCAAGGCAAGTTCAGGCTCGTGTAATTACCGTTAGTGGCACTGTGGGTGATAGCGCTGCAGATTATTATGCAACAGCATTTGACTCTGCCACAGGAGAGGTAACAATTTGTTGCTCAAAGGATGGTGAGTCAGCTACTCTAGCTACTGGACTTGTTGGAGAGCATCAGCTTACAAATATATTGCAGGGTGCTGCAGTAGCACACGAATATGGTATCGCATTATCAAGCCTTGTGGCTGCGTGTCCAATTATATCTGATGCAAAGATGCGTTGGGAAAAAATCGAGAAAGCTGGCTGCCATTGGATTAATGATGCTTATAACGCAAATCCGCTTTCTATGAGCAAGGCAATTGAAACCTTTGCTAAAATACAAGCACCAAGTAGGAAAATCATTGTGCTTGGTGATATGTTTGAACTAGGTGTGGATGCTCCTAAATTCCATAATCAGGTGGGCAAGGTGGTTGGACGCAATGCTTCACAAATAGATCTGTTTGTGGCGATAGGTGCAGTCTCTAAAGAGGCTATGGTGCAAGGTGCTATAGCTGATGGAATGCCAGAAGCTTTAGTATTAGCATTTGATACTGTTGCACAAGCAAAGGAAGCTTTTTATACAAAATCCGTTTTAAAAGCGGATGATACAATTCTAATTAAAGCCTCACGAGGAATGGCATTAGAAGGATTGCTAGAAGATTGTTAGAATTTTTAGTAATAGGTGAACCTATGAAGAAAATGATTTTGTTGATTGTGGCAGGGTTGGCTGGTGTATTGAAGGCAGACCAAGAAGCAATACTCAATGAGGCTAGTTCTGTTGAATTTCGATATGGTGCAGATTTACGTTTGCGTCAAGAGGCTTTTGACAATATTCCAATTATGCAGGGCGGAGTAACTCGTGGAGGAAATAATAATTATTTCAGAATACGTCCAAGAATTTGGGGTGGGATAGATTTTAAAGAGTTAAATACATCATTGGATGTCCGTTTAATAGATGAGTTCCGCCACAAGAATGTCGGGCAGGAATCATATAAATTTCCAGATGAAATTATTATAGATAATCTCTATTTAACCTTTAATGATTTGCTTGGAGAGGGGTCTGTATTTCGCATAGGTCGCCAAGATGTGGTGCTAGGCAGTGGTAAACTTTTTGCTGATGGCACAGCAAAGGATGGATCTCGCAGTTCATATTTTGATGGAATTCGTTTGACTCTTCCTTTGGCAGAAAAGCGCATGCTTGACATTTTGGGTTTCTATACGCAATGTGAGGATGAGCTAGCGATAGGGCATGAGCATCGCGATGTTACTGGTTATGCTGGCGGTTATAATTCAATGGATGAGGCTGGAGTAGGTGTATTTTTCTCTGATAAGGCTAATGTTGCTTGCGAATATGGTGTTTACTACGTGTGGAAGCATGATACAGCATGGGTAAATTCAAAGGGTGAGCATCAAGAAAATGAGGATATACATACGGCAGGATTTTATGTAAAGCCAAAGCTTTCTAACGAAATATCTGCAGATTTAGAGATGGCTTATCAATATGGCGAATCTACTGATTATGACAGAAACGCATTATTTGCTTGTGGTGGTTTGAAATATACAATTGACCCAGCTGCCGGATTTTATGTTTCTGCAAATGCTGTTTATATGAGTGGAGACGATTCCGACAGCACAGATGAGCGTGAGGATTTTAATGTTTTATTTGGACGCTATCCGTGGATAAGCGAGCTTATGATTTTTGCTTATGACGGCGATGGTGTTGGCACATGGAATAATTTGGTTCAGTGTTATTTAGAAACTGGCTATACCTTTAATAACAAGCATAGAATTAAGCTTTCAGCAGGTCCACTTTTTGCCGAAGAAAAGAACGGAGCTGGCGGAGGTTCAAATCGTGGTTGGCTTGGAACGGCAAAATACTCATTTCCACTGTTTGAGAAACTTAATTGCTACGTTTTAGGAGAGGTGTTAGACCCAGATGACTATTATAATTCTGGTAAAACGGCATATTTTCTACGTTGGGAAATGGTTTTTAAATTCTAAAAGAATTTCGCAAGCAATCGATAATACATGCTTATTCGAGCTAATTACTGTTTCTTAAAATACAATATCGGTTGATGTTTGTTAATGAGTATAAAAAAAGGTGAGCTGGATGCTCACCTTTTTTGCTAATTAACTAATTTGGTTTGTGATTAGTATGCTGATTCTGGATAGTAGTTTGCCTCTGCATTTGATGCATCAACTACCTCAGCAGGAATTACAACCTTTTTCTCTGCAGGAGCATTACCCTCAAGGAGTTTAATTGCTTCCTCAGCTGCATGATAAATCATTTTTGGAGGATATGTAACTGTCTGTGTTACTAGTGGATCCTTGTCAATGATACGCTTAATGATTAGCTTGCTACCACCGCCGCCTAGCATAGTCTTAACATCAGAGCGACCAGACTCATCATAAGCCTTTAATGCACCTAGAAGAACATCGTCATCACCTGTCCATACAGCATCAATCTGCTGGTGCATCTGTAGGTAGTTTTCCATTAGCTTTAGGCCTTTTTCTGTATTCCAATCAGAAATGCCTTCTTCAATGATTTCAATCTCTGGATATTGTGCAATAACCTCTTTAAAAGCATTTACTCGATCAGTGTTTACCTGACAGAGCACACCCTGCATGATTGCAACCTTGCCCTTGCCATTAAGTGCCTTAGCAATCTGCTCACCTGCAACACGACCAAAACCAGGATTGTCTCCAACTACTGCTAAATCTTCAATAGGCTTTGCAAGGTTGCGATCAACAACAACTAGCTTGATGCCTTTGTTCTTAGCAATCTGGCAAACAGGAGTTAATGGAGCTGGCTCATGAGGAAGAATAACCAAAGCTTTGATGTCCTGAACCATTAGAATTTCAATGCTGGAGAATTGATCAGAAGAGTTTGCTGTAGCAGATACAACAATATTGTAATTTGGATATTTTGCTTCAAGCTCTGCTTTTGCTTTATTTGCCCAAAATACAACACCACCAGTCCAACCATGATCAGCACTAGGAATGCTAATAGCGATTGTTGGTTTTTTAGGACCATTAGAACACCCAACAAATGCAACAGCACTTGCCATTGCTATAAGTGCGAACTTTGCGATAGATTTAATTTTCATTATTTTGCCTTTTGTTTTCTTTGTGTTAAAACAGAAATTAGGATTACTAAACCTTTGACAGTGCCCTGTAGAGCAGGGGATATGTGCCAGAAATCAAGGATAGTGGAAACAATTCCAAGTATTAAAACACCAGCAACAGTGCCACGAATGCAGCCCTTGCCACCAGCCATAGAAGCACCACCAATAACCACTGCGGCAATAGCATCTAATTCATAGAACTGACCCGCATTTGATGATTGAATTGCTCCCATTCTTCCGCAAAAGAGTATTGCTGCAATGCCAACACATAAGCCCACAATAGCATAACTTCCAAAGCGCATTAGAGAAGTGTTGATACCAGAAAATTGTGACACACGCTCGCTTGCTCCTGTTGCTAAGGTATATTTTCCATAGCGAGTAAAGCATAGAATAATCTCTAAGATAATAGCTATAATCAGCATTATCCACACAGGAGTTGCTATTGATAAAAATGATGAACTGCCTATATTTAAAAAGCAAGCCTCTATTTCATTGTTGCTCATGCAGTTGACTGTACCTGAATTAGCAAAATATAGAGCTAGAGAACGATAAATTGAGTATGTACCTAGTGTTGCAATAAATGGAGGAAGCTTTCCTACGTTTACTAGTGCTCCATTGATTACACCACCAACAATTCCTAAACAAGTGCCAGCGAGGCATCCTAATAATGTTGCTGCGACAGGAGATACGCCAGCTCCAGCAACAGCAAGTGTGGTGTTAATTGTTACCACGCCACAAAGAGCAAATAGTGAGCCTACTGCTAGATCAATGCCTCCAGCAATAATTATATAAGTCATACCAAGAGCAATTATGCCACTATAAGAGCATTGACGCAATATATTTGTTAAATTTGTTGCAGTTCTAAAGCTTTCATTTGAGATGCAACAAATAACAAGTAAAATGGCAAGAGCAATATATGCACCAGCACAATTTTTGAAGAAAGATTTTATCTGTGTCATATCTAATTTTATTTATTTAATCAAAAACAATAATTTATATTTTCTCATAATAACTCAAAACTTACAAGATTAATATTTGAGTTTACAAGTTTTATTGTTATATTGTGCTTGTGATTCAGCCTACGGTGTGTGGAGTGTGTGCAAGTGATTGATGGTAATATCAAGTAGGTAATACAGGGCGGCAGAGCCAACCTCAGGTGAATGCAAATGTGTGGTCGAGGCGTGCTGTGAAGCTCTCATAAATGAGTATGTGCGAAGCATTGCTTTATTTTGCGATGCTGCGTAATGGTAATGCAGACATAATTATGCAAAGCAATGTGGCAAAGCATATACCTTTCAAAACAGTTAACCATGGGATTACTAGTGTAACCGCTAGACCAGCTCGCATGGCTAAACGAGTACATGCTGTGAAAGACCATCCAATAAGCATGCCACCAAAAAAGCTGATAATTAACATGCAAATAATTATTAGCATTGCCTCGCCAGCAAATAATCGCATCACTTGTCCTTGAGTCATGCCCACTGCACGCATCGTGCGAAGCTCCTTCTGGCTGGCTTTGGCAGATGCAATAAGAAGAGCAATAATGCCTGCTGAGGTTACAATTAAAGACCAAAATGGGATTCTTGCCATCGTACCAATAATATCATTTCCATGAGCAACCGTGCCGTCGGCAATTTCATCGCGATGATGCACCTTAAGCACGCTTTCATTGCTAGGCTTCATTGTGCCACGTAGAGCTTCGTCTAGCCGAACAGTTGCTTGCAATGGATGAATGCTCTTAAGCTCTTCTGAAAGCTCTGCCCAAAGAAAGTTTATTCTGTCAAAATTTCCAGTTAACTTACGAGCTGTGTTCTCGCTTGTAAAAATCATTCCCATAGTTCTTTTTGATTTTGGCGAAGCAGCAGACTTTTGTGACTTTTCTTTTTTGTCAAGCCTTCCATTCAATGTGCGCACCTGAGCTCGGGAAGTAACTAGATGCCAATTTAAGTTAACAGAACCACAAATGCGTAGCTCCTTGCCAGCAAGAGAAATTGTGTCACCAACCTTAAGTCCTGTAAGTCTTAAAAACATATCAGGAACAATACAGGTATCTCCCTTGGTAAGCTCTATTGCTGCTAGAGCAGCATTCCCATTTGAAAATTTAAAGTTTGCAAATGGCTTATTTTCTCCAAAAGCTTTTTGTGGATCGACACCAAAGATTAGCACTTGTCCATCAGAGCTTCCACCATTAGCTTCAATTTTTTTGCAGGTAGATTTATCAAGAGGGAATTGAGTGCATTCGATTGGAATAAGGTTTCGACCTAATCCAGTAGCCTTATTACCTTGTTCTACCTGTTCCTTAGTAAGACCTCCTGGTAATGCAGAAACAATAGCATCTGGCCATTCTGGACTAGGAACATATGA
Organism: Kiritimatiellia bacterium; assembly: GCA_017481725.1. Classification (GTDB taxonomy): domain Bacteria; phylum Verrucomicrobiota; class Kiritimatiellia; order RFP12; family UBA3636; genus RGIG990. The sequence continues at coordinate 9,133 of JAFUOX010000048.1, forward strand.
TGACATTAGAGTGCCACCCCAGATATGAATTGCAATAAAAGAGCAAAGACCAAATGATAGCGTCATTATAGTTCCTACTGCACGAGCTGGCTCACGAGAAAGTCGGCGTGCAAGCATATGCTTATCTAATCTGACGCACCATGCCACAAAAGGCAAGAAGCAAAATTCAACAAATCTCATGATAGGGTGAATTAGTAGCCAACAACCAATGGTAAAGCAAGGCATGCCTATTGCAATCATAAGGTAGCGAAGAGAGGTTTCATTCTTTGCAAATGGTAATCCCATCACAAAGAGAGGTAAAAGGAGTATAATGCCTAAAGTAATTTTCTTTTTTGAAATAGGGCTAGGTGTGGTTGGAATCGGAGCAATAGCTTCAAGTGGAGCAATTTTGATGGCATGGATTGCTGGAGCAATTGTTGCAAACATGCAGACTAAAATGCAAAGAGCAAGAGAGTAGAGTGGTGTAATAAATGTAATGTGAACCAGCTTTGGTAATTGCTCTGATACATCAAAAAACAGAAAGCATTGAAGAGCTAATAGAGCAAGAGCTAAACCTATTATCCATCCAATAAGAGCAATAATAAGTGTTTCTGTGAGAATTACACCTGCTGCAGCTTTACGGGTCATTCCAATGCAACGAAGCATTGCGATGCGTTTACGTTGTTCTGTTATGCTTGAAACAAGCACAGTTGTCATCATACAAACGGCAGTAATAAATGCAAGAGTTAGAGAAAGAGGTAGCTGAGCACGAATTTGACCGACGGTGTCACTTTCAAATCTATCGCGCAATGCAGAGACAGTAGTGAATGTGCATTTATCGGCTGCTTGTGGCACAGTGTCTAGAACTTCTTCAAGTGCATCACCAGTTAGACCATCAGCCATTTCACATAGTAGGAGATTACCTCTATCGCCTTCAATCATTTGAGGAGAAGCTTTTCCTGTAATTTCTTTATATGCAAATTCAGTCGTGTATATAGATGGGAATGCTGCAACTAGGTTAGAGTATTTGTATAGACCAACTATGCGGAGAGTAAGAGTCCTATTTTGGGTGATAAGATTAATTGTTGAACCCACCTCAGGAATTGGAAGCTTGCGTTGTTCAAAGACAGCATAGCTGACTGTTGCATCAAAGGATTTTGCTTCGCGTGAAACCCATTCTCCTGAGACAAGCTCATTTGCTGCAAAGGGTTGCTTTGCTGATTCTGGTATTACAGCAATTTGGGCTGTCATAGGAGGTCCCTGAATGATGTGTCCACCAGGACGAATATCAAGTACTATAGGAGCAACCTGTAGCTCAAGTGTTGATTTAACAGTTGGGCTTGATGCTACTGCCTCAAATAATTCTTGAGGGATTGGGGCTGCTGCAGCTCTAGAACCACCACGTCTAAAGCCGACAGCTTGATCTGCAATTGCTCTTTTGCCATTTGTTGGAGCTTTTTGTGTTTGTTGTTTGCCAATTTTAGGTCCATGAGAAGGACCTTGAATCCATGCATCAAAAGGTGTGGTTGCTTTAATTGCAGCTTTTTCTGATTGTGAAACGGCAGTTTCTGCAAGTCCACAATGCCACACAAGTAAACCAACTGCTGCGGCAACACCAAAAGCAGCAGTAAATAGTTGTCCTTTTTCTTTTAGAAGAGATACCCAAGCAAGTTTGAATAAAATCATTGTTAGCCCTCAATTGCTGCTAAATATCGCTCAGAAACTGTATGTGGATTTCCTTCTGTAGTAAAGGAGCCGACAATGCCGCCATCTTTAAGTACGTGGACCTTTTCTGCTGCTGCACTAACAACTGGATCGTGGGATACCATTAGAATAGAGCATTCTGTTTCTTTATTAAGCTTCTTTAATAATGTGCATAGATCATGTGCTGCAGGAGAATCTAGGTTGCCAGTTGGTTCATCTGCTAGAACAATTTGTGGATTGGTTACCAAAGCTCTAGCTATTGCAATGCGCTGACGCTCTCCGCCAGAAAGCTGTGATGGTAGATGAGCTCTTCTGTTGCTTAAGCCAAGTAAATCGAGGAGTTCGAGAGCTTTGGAGCTATCATGCTTTCTATCGAGCAATAGCGGAAGCATAACATTTTCTTCTGCTGTGAGTGTTGGGATTAGATTAAAGTCTTGAAAGATTAAACCAATGTGTTTGCGACGAAAAATGGTTCTTTTTTCATCGTTTAGCTTAGAAATTTCTTTTCCTCCGACAATTATTTCACCATCATCAGGATTTAGTAATCCAGCCATTAGGTGGAGCAATGTGCTTTTCCCGGATCCACTTTGTCCCATAATAATTTCAAATGCACCTTTTTCTAAAGAGAAGTTAAGATTCTTAATTACTTCGATTTTATTTCCATCAATTCCAAAGCTTTTTCGAAGTCCATTAATTTCTACAGCTAAATCCATAATTGCTCCTATTTATTACAATATTTATATATATTTTAACGTATTTCGACAAAAAAGTGTTCATTTATTTTTATCTTAGGTCATTAACCTATAGAAGTATTTAGTACAATTCTGCTAGTGTATGCATGCTTTCTTTCAGCCTAGTGGGCAAATATAGTGTGATATTTGAGGGTAGCGAGGGTGTGCGGAGGGTGACTATTGTGAGGCATATAATCAAGGCATTAACGCTTACGTAATCAGTAAATAATTAATTTATATGTGTTAACGAGGCTGATGTTATCCATTCTCACTTGTTTTGAATTAACAATTTTGCTATAATTTTAGCAAAAATAGGCATTAATTTTGCAGCCCATAAATATGATAGGGTTAAGAAAGGAATTAATATGCAAATTCATGATTTAAATGATTATTACAAGCCAAAAAATAAGCCATTGCTTCCTATTATTGTTGCTATTGTTGGTGGTATTATAGTTGTTGCTATAATAATTGCGTGTTTTTTGCCTGGTGATAAAGTAGATGAAAAAGGTGGCGAACAGCAAACAGAAGCAGATGCATTAGCTACAGCTGAGCCAGAGGCAACACCTGAAGGGTTGACAATAAAGGACTATTCAGAAGCATCCACAACAGTTGTTAAGGAAGAGGTTGCAGCAACGCTTTCTGCTGAGCAAATTTCCTCTGCAATTGATCAAGGAAACAAGGCAATGCAGGCAGGTAAATTTGAGGCAGCTCGCAATCTATATCTTTCTGCTTATGAAGGATTGGGCACAACAGACCTACAAAAGTCAAAGGATCTAGAGGAAAAGATTGGCCGCTGCAGCATTGAGCTATTTACAACGCCACGTCCAATGACTGGTAAGGTAGATTATATTATCAATTCAGGAGATTCTCTTTCAGGCATTGCTTCAAAATATAATTGCCCAGTTGATTTAATCATGAAGAGCAACAATATTAAGAATGCAAATGCAATACGTCCTGGTGATCGTTTGATTTTCCCGGATCATCCAAAGTTTTCTATTCGTGTTTCTAAATCAGAAAACACATTAACGCTTTTCTTAGATGGGCGTTTGTTTAAAAAATATATTGTAGGAACAGGGCAGTACAACAAGACACCTGCAGGTACATTTAAAACAGGATTTCGCCAAAAGGATCCAGCATGGTATCCTGGCAATGGACCTGGTATTCCATTTGGTGATCCAAGAAATATTCTTGGAACACGTTGGATTCCTCTTGAGGCAACAGGTGATACAATTCGTGTTGATGGCTATGGTATACATGGAACTTGGGAAGAGAAGACACTTGGAACACAATCAAGTGCTGGCTGTGTACGCATGAGAAATAAGGATGTAGAAGAGCTTTCAATGCTAATTCCTCGCAATACAGTTGTGGAGATTGTAGAATAATGATAGCATTTCTTCGTGGTGTTCTTGACGAAAAGCAGCTCACCTATATTGTGCTTGATGTTGGTGGAGTGGGGTATGAGGTAATGATACCTTTATCAACCTACGACACTCTTCCTCCAGTAGGCTCAGAATATAGGTGTTTAATATTTGAGCATATCCGTGAGGATGCTCATCTTTTGTTTGGCTTTTCTACAGAAGCAGAGCGAGAATTTTTTAAGCTACTTTTGACAGTGTCTGGTGTTGGGCCAAAGATTGCAATAGGAGCACTTGGTGGCATGACGATTTCAGAGCTTCGTGCTGCAATTGTTGCTAAGGACAGCAAGCGTATTTCAAAACTACCAGGCATTGGTAAAAAGATGGCAGAGCGCATTGTGGTTGAGCTTGCCGATAAAATTAATCCTCTTGAGGTGTTTGCTACAGAGCCAAGCAAGAGTAATGGTGAAAAAGGTGCTATGACAAAGGCTTGTCATGATGCAGTGCTTGGACTTGTTCAGCTAGGCTTTGCCCAGGATGTTGCAGCAAATACAGTTCGCAGTATATTTGAAAATAGCAAAGAAGATTTAACAACTAGTGAAATAATAACCCAAGCTTTAGCCAAGCGTTAATCGATTTTAAATAAATTTTAATAATAATCCTAAAGGAAAAAATATGAAACAAAAGACAGAGTGCAAAACAAAGAAGTCATGCAAAAAGCCTGTAGCTAAAAAATCAGCATATGCAGCAGCAGGTGTAGATATTGATGAGATGGAGAAGGGGCTTGATAAAATTAAGCAGGATGTTAAGAGCACAAAGACAGATATGGTGCTAAGTGACATTGGTCGCTTTGGTGGTTTGTTCCAGTCTCCTGGCAAGGATCAGATTCTAGTAGCTTCAACTGATGGCGTAGGAACAAAGCTAAAGATTGCTAGTATGGCCAAGGTTCATAACACAGTTGGTCAGGATTTAGTTAACCACTGCGTAAACGATATTCTAACACAGGGTGCAAAGCCTTTGTTTTTCCTTGATTACCTAGGCACAGCAAAGCTAAAGAGCAATGTTTTTGCAGATGTTATTTCTGGCTTCTGCAAGGCTTGCCGTGAGAATAATTGTGCATTGCTAGGTGGTGAGACAGCTGAGATGCCAGGTCTATATCCTGAGGGTGAGTATGATTTAGTTGGAACAATTGTTGGTGTTGTTGCTAAGAAGGATCTTGTAACTGGCGATAACATTAAGGAGGGCGATGTTCTTATTGGTCTTCCTTCAACAGGTTTGCAGACAAATGGTTATTCTTTGGCTCGTAAGATTGTTTTTGAGATGGCAAAGAAAAAGCTTTCTGATAAGGTTCCTGGCACAAAGCAGACCTTTAAGCAGGCTCTTCTTGCAGTTCACTCAAGCTTCCTAAAGCCAGTTACAGCAGTTATGGAAGCAGGAGTAAAGATTCGTGGTATGGCTCATATCACAGGTGGTGGTTTAATCGACAATGTGCCACGTATGCTTCCAAAGACAGTTGATGCTGTATTTGATAAGTCATCATGGGAGGTTCCTGCTATCTATAAGTGGATGGAGGAAGCTGGCAAGATTGATAATGAAGAAATGTATCGCGTATTCAACATGGGTATTGGATATGTTCTATGCGTAACACAGAAGGATGCTCAGAAGACTCTTAATGCACTAGAGAAGGCTGGAGCAAATCCTCTACCAATTGGTTGTATCGCAAAGGGTACAGGTAAGACACGTTTGGTTTAATGCCAAGCAAAGCTCAGCTACAAATTGGTTTTGTAGCATGGCTTGTTAAATAACAAAATAGGCGGTAGTGTTGGCGTTTAGCTATCGCTGCCGCCTTAAAAATAAATAATAACGACAATGGAAAACGATAGTCTAAAGGATTTGCAAGGAGACGACCCACGCTTTCAGAAAACAACAGATTTTTCTGAAAGAGATCGTCCTTTTAAGCGTAGAGGAATAGACTCTCGTTTTAGAAATAAGGATAGGTGGGAGCTTGAGAGAGAGCGCTATCAGCTGGATGATGTTTTCCCACCTACTGTGATGCGCGATCCTGATAAAATAGATAGCAAGATAGAAGTTGCATTGAAGATGCTTAAGGTCGAGTACAATGCTATCCAGGATGGAATTTCTTCAAATTGGAAGAATATTGCTCGCGCAGATTATGTTGCACATTCAAAGCCAGGCGAATTTAATGAAGCAACAGGAGCTTTGGTGATTTATGTTGAAAGTTCATTATGGCTAAATCAGATTAGACGCTATGGTGAGCGAAATCTAATGCAACGGATTCAATCCAGCTATCCACAAGTAACGAAATTGATATTTAAGTTAAATCCTAAAAATTGATTGTCGTATTAGTGCATTGTTGGATGAAAATATTTACTCTTTCAGCCAGCGAGCATGATGCATGTGATGCACGTGATGCACGAGACGCCAATGGGACGCAGAGACGAGGAGGTCGCAGAGGTCGCAGAGATGTGATGCCGAAAATACACTAGCGGAATGAGCTTTGCCTTGACTATTGCTTTATCTATCGAGGCAATTTGGCAAATCTCATCCACTAGTGTGCTCGCACAGAAGTTTATTAAGATGCGGAGACGATGCATTATAATAAATGAAGAATGAAGAATGAAGAATGAAAAATGAAGAATTCAGGTAGAGTTGAGTGGCTTTTTTTTCTCCATTCTAGCGTCTAAACGTCTTATTGTCCGTTCAACGTCTAACGTCTAATGGTCTATCGGTTGTCTCACGTCTAACGTCGTTTAACCGTCTAGCGTCGC